>NZ_JBZXYT010000026.1:0-52990 GCF_059391765.1 Brachybacterium sp. SYSU DS0246
GATGCGCTACGTCGTCTTCGGCGGGGAGACCTGGTTCTCCTCCACCTCGGCCACCTGGGACCAGATCTCCGAGGTGTGGTCCCCGATCCACGGCCTGATCTACATGGTCTACGTGATCCTCGGCTTCGACCTGTGGCTGAAGATGCGATGGGCACTGCCGCGCATGCTGCTGCTGATGTTCTTCGGGGTCGTCCCCGTGCTGTCCTTCTTCGGGGAGCGCTGGACCCACCAGGCCGTGGAGACCGACCTCGCCCAGCGGCCGACTCTGCAGGACGAGGACGGCGCCGGCCGCGGTGGCCGGTCCAGCACGGCCTGAGCCACCGTGGCTGCAGGTGGAGAACGCTCCGCCCGCAGCCGCCGATCCAGCCCTGGCCGCATCCGCGTGCCACGCCTTGCCAGCGTGACGAGCATTGCGCCGCCCGCACCCGGACGGAGCACCCTGACGGCGCGGCGCGCCCGTAGACTCGGAGGGTGACCGACACCGATCAGCGCCCCGTCCTCGTCGTCGACTTCGGCGCCCAGTACGCCCAGCTCATCGCCCGCCGAGTCCGCGAGGCCCGCATCTACTCCGAGGTCGTCCCGCATACGACGCCGGCCGCGGAGATCCTCGCCAGGCAGCCGCGCGCGATCATCCTCTCCGGCGGGCCCAGCTCCGTCTACGAGGAGGGCGCCCCGCGCCTGGATCCCGAGCTGCTGACCGCGGGCGTGCCCGTGCTCGGGCTCTGCTACGGCTTCCAGTCGATGGCAGCGGCCCTGGAGGGCACCGTCGCCCCGACGGGTGTGCGCGAGTACGGCGCGACCCGTCTGGAGGCCGTCGATTCCGCCTCGCAGCTGCTGTCCGACCAGGATGTCGATCAGAACATCTGGATGAGCCACGGCGACTCCGTGACTGCGGCTCCCGAGGGATTCCGCGTCATCGCGACCTCCGCAGGCAGCCCGGTCGCCGCCTTCGAGCACCCCGAGAAGTGCCTGTACGGCGTGCAGTGGCACCCCGAGGTTGGCCACTCCGACCGCGGCCAGGAGGTGCTGGAGAACTTCCTGTACCGCGGGGCGGGCCTCGAGCCGACCTGGACCACCGGCAACGTCATCGACGAGCAGGTCGAGCGGATCCGTGGGCAGGTCGGGGAGGGCACCGCCATCTGCGCGCTCTCGGGCGGGGTCGACTCCGCCGTCGCCGCCGCGCTGGTCCAGCGCGCCATCGGCGACCGCCTCACCTGCGTCTACGTCGACCACGGCCTGATGCGGCAGGACGAATCCGCGCAGATCGAGAAGACCTTCGGCGAGTCCACCGGCGGCGCGAAGCTCGTCGTCGTCGACGCCGAGGAGCAGTTCCTCACCGCACTCGCCGGGGTCGATGACCCCGAGCAGAAGCGCAAGATCATCGGTCGCGAGTTCATCCGCACCTTCGAGCAGGCCCAGGCGGACATCCTCCGCGAGCGCGGCGTCATCGAGGACGAGGGCGGCGAGGCGCACGCCGAGGCGAAGGCCTTCCTGGTCCAGGGCACGCTGTACCCCGACGTCGTCGAGTCCGGCGGCGGGGAGGGCGCCGCGAACATCAAGAGCCACCACAACGTCGGCGGCCTGCCCGAGGATCTCAACTTCGAGCTGGTCGAGCCGCTGCGCACCCTGTTCAAGGACGAGGTGCGTGCCGTCGGCTCCCAGCTGGGCCTGCCCGACGAGATCGTCTGGCGACAGCCGTTCCCCGGGCCGGGCCTGGGCATCCGCATCATCGGCGAGGTCACCAAGGAGCGCCTGGACGTGCTGCGCAGGGCCGACGCGATCGCCCGCGCCGAGCTCACCGCCGCCGGCCTGGACCGCGACATCTGGCAGTGCCCCGTGGTGCTGCTGGCCGACGTGCGCTCCGTCGGCGTCCAGGGTGACGGCCGCACCTACGGCCACCCGGTGGTGCTGCGCCCGGTCACCAGCGACGACGCCATGACCGCGGACTGGGCCAAGGTGCCCTACGAGGTCCTCGGCCGCATCTCCACCCGCATCACCAACGAGGTCGCCGAGGTCACCCGAGTGGCGCTGGACATCACCAGCAAGCCACCGGGGACCATCGAGTGGGAGTGAGCCTCCCGGCCAGTAGAGCCACGTATGTCGAATATCGCGCGGGCGCGCCAAATCCCGTCTTGATGCCATTGGCAGATCTTTGTGAGTAGGCATGTTCATGAGGTTGGGTTCGATGGGGGCGCGGCATCACCGGTTGTCTCTTAGGTTTCGCCCTAGAGTGACTTTTCCTCGCGTCGCTGGCTCTGGCAGCGGTTCGGTCCTCGACAGCGGGTTGGAAACCACGGAAATCGTGGGCGGCATTCGATCTTATTCGATCGGAAGGTTCCTGGCGCTGGAAAGGTCCGCTTCGATCCGAGGAAAGCTGGTCGCCGTCACTCAGAAGGCGAGACCGCCCAGTCGACCTCAAGGAATCTGACCGAGGTGATCTCTACGTCAGGTGGCCCGTCGATTAGGACCCAGCCTCGGTAGCACTCATTCGCGGCTGGCATTGCGCTGTAGAGGTCGAGCAGCGGCTGAACGATGTCATCCGAATGAGAAGACGGAAAATCGAGCACGTACCCTTCCTCGGTTCGCATGATCCAGTCCATCGTGAAGCTCTGGAAGGCGTACGCATCGGGCACGGTGTCGCTCAGGCAGTAGGACACATCGACGGCATGCCAGGCGCCGCCACCGTCGGACTCCCAGTCGTAGGGGATGTTGAGTCGGACTTCGTGCGCGGTGATCTCGCTTCCGAGATCGGTGGTGAAGGTGTCGCCGAGCTCGAGCTCGACCAGGCCGCTATCGGCTGGCTGGGTGGTGGGTTCTTCGCTGTGCCCTGCAGCCTCAGGGTTCTCGGTCGGACTGGCTGAAGCCTCTGTGGTGGTCTCAGGTGCGGCAGACTCATCGTCGGCGGGTGGAGAGCTGCAGGAAGCCAGGGCGAGCACCAGGCCGGCCATCACGGCCGCGCAGCGGGACGACGGCAGGATAGTGCGGCGCATGCGGGAGCTCCTCGAAGGTGTGGCGATGCCTTGAGGGTAAGGGACTCGAATGCCTTTCCGGGCGGGCGTGATGGGACCGTGATGATGCGGGACTGCGGCCATCGCCTGACCGTTGATGAGCTCTCATGCCTTAGCGCGATGGGCTCGTCTGGGAGATGTGTTGTCGCTGGCTGGGACCTCATAGAGCTGGCTGACCCCCGCCAGTTCGAGCAGCAGGCAGAAAATTGCGACCGGCGAGGCGACGAGCCACGCCCACCAGGTCGATGCCCAAAGGGCAAGTCCCACAGAGCCTCCGCCGACGAGCGCCACGAACACGACTGTCGCGGCAGTCGTGCCGCTGAGCTTCCGAACTCGCAGGTAATGGTACTCCGCGCGGAGGTCCGAGACGTATTCACTGATCTCGGCCTCAAGCGGTCCGTGGTGGCAGTCCGAGACTTTCGGGATCAGTTCAGCGAGTTCATTGCATCGCTCCCTCAACTTTTCGGCAGGGGACTTGCGCCCCCGAAGAAATCCAAGCACCGTGAGGAGAGCGGTGATGAGGGGAGCGATGAGAGGTGTTGCCTGGCGGAGGAAATCGAGAACGGCCATGCGGGGGATCGTAAATGAAGGTTGCCTGGCCCGGGGCGCGCCATGTGCCCGGGTCGAGCGTGGCGCGCGCTCAGGCCTCCGGGGGCTCGAGCAGCCGGGACGGGTGCGCATCGGCCCCGGCGTGCCAGGACTGAGTGCGCTCGAAGGTCTCCCAACCCATTGCGGCGTAGAGCCCGTCGGCGCCGGTGGGGGAGTCGGCGTCGACCTCGAGATCGACGTGGGTGCGGCCGCGCTCGGCGGCGTCGGCGATGGCCACACGCAGCAGCGCCTTGGCGATGCCGAGCCCACGTGCGGAGCGGTGCACGCCGAGGTACTCGAGGTAGGTGCCCTCTCCGCGGGCCACGGGATCGGTGAGCTCCGGGCGCGCACGCAGTTTGGCGGTGACCAGGCCTCCGGCGGGCAGCCAGCGACCGTCGCGCTCGGCCTCGGCGATCCACCAGTGGTCCCAGTCCGCCTCGTCGGGCCCCTCGATCAGGCGCTGGGCGAACTCGACGAACGACTCCCGGTACGAGCTGAAGTGATCGGCGAAGGACTCCTCGAGCATCCGGTGCACGGTGCGTACGTCCTGTGCGACGGGAAGACCCGAGGGGTGGCAGTGCACGCGGCGCACGCGGGTACCGGGTCGCGTGGCCGGCGGTGGCCCGGTCTCCTCGAGCGTGACGGGGCGGCGCATGTGCAGCCAGGTGCGCATCATCGTGTAGCCCGCGGCGGTGAGCAGCCGAGCGCGGTCGGTGTCGGCCTCGTGCGCGCTCACGTCGAGCTGGGTGGTCTTCACGCCGCGATGGCGGGCGAAGGACCCGGCCGCCTCCTCCGCCCAGTCCAGCAGCGCCGCCGCCAGCTGGTCCCGCTCGGGCACCTCGCGGCCCACGACGAACTGCACGTCCGAGCGTCCCGCGGCCCGGTCCTCGACGGCCACCCAGGCCACCGGTGGCTGATCCAGGGTCGGGGAGCCGTCGGGCGCGGAAGGGACCACGACGACCTGTCGCCGGGCCCACGACCTCAGCCCCACGAGCCGGGAGCGGAGCCCGTCGACATCCTCGACGCCATCCGGCGTGTGGGAGCGGATGTCTCGCGTGACCAGCTCGGCGAGCGGTTCGACGTCGGTCTCCACCGGCAGCCGGGTGGTGAGGGAGCCGGTGAGCGCGGCGGGCATCGTGGGCGGGAAGTGATCAGTCAGAAGCACCCGTTCATGGTCCCACGCCGCCGGTGGACGCGGCAGAGAGAACGGGCCGGCGGCACCGTGGTGGTGCCGCCGACCCGTTCTCTCTCTATCCTCGTCCGGGGAACTCAGCTTTCGGTGTGCTGGTCCTCGTCGGATCCGGATCCGGTCGCGCCGGAGAGCCCGGTGGCGCCGGAGCGCGCGTACCCCTCGGTGCCGCTGGTCTCGAGGCCGTCGCCGGAGCCGGTCACCGATTCGGTGGCCCCGACCGCGGCGATCGCCCCGGTGCTGGTGCTGACCAGCTCCTCCTCGCCGAACTCCTCCGCGGCGGGGCCGGCGCCGGCGGGTGCGCTCGCAGCGGCGTCGTCGGCGGAGTGCAGGGTGTTGCGCAGCGGGACCTGCTTGACGAACAGCGAGAGCAGCAGGGCCGCGGCGACGAACGGCACCGCGGTCAGGAACACGGCGTGCATCGCCTCGCCCATGCCCATGCGGATCGGCTCCACCAGGAAGCCGGGCAGCTGGGAGAGCGCGTCGGGCTCGAGCACGGCGGACTCCAGCTGCGAGGCGTCCATCTGGGTGCCGGACTGCTGCAGCGCGGCCTGCTGCTCGGCCGGCAGGGCCTGCATCTGCTCGCGGATGGAGCTGCCCATCTGCGCAGTCATCACGGTGCCCAGCACCGCGGTGCCGATGGTCGAGCCGACGTTGCGGAAGAACTGGACGGCGGCGGTGGCCACCCCGAGCTCCCGCTGAGGCACGGCGTTCTGCACGACCAGCGTGTACACCTGCATGCACAGCCCCAGCCCGAGGCCGATGACGATCATCGCCAGGGTCAGGTGCCACTGCGAATCGCCGTACTGCAGGCGCGTCAGCAGCCAGTAGCCCGTCACCAGCACGATGCCGCCGAGGACGAGGAACACCTTGTAGCTGCCCAGGCGCGTGATGAGCAGGCCCACCACGATCGAGGTCAGGATCATCGCCACCGACAGCGGGATGAGGATCGCCCCGGAGTTGGTGGCCGAGACGCCCAGGACGCCCTGCGCGTAGACCGGGATGTAGATGATCGCGCCGAACATGGCGACGGCGATCGCGAACGACGCGGCCACCGACAGCGCCACGATGGGGCGGGTCAGCAGATGCATCGGCAGCAGTGGCTCGGCGACGCGGTTCTCGATCAGCACGAAGGCGATCAGGAACAGCGCCGCGACGGCGTACATGCCGATGATGATCGAGGAGCCCCAGTCGTAGGACGTGCCCCCGAGGCTGGTGGCCAGCAGGGCGATCACGAGGCCGGGGGTGAGGGTGGAGATGCCCCACAGGTCGACCTTGCCGTGCTGGGCCGCGCGCTCGAGGTGGAGGAACTTCCAGATGAACACGAAGGCGACCACGCCGACGGGCAGCGTGAGGTAGAACAGCCAGCGCCAGCCCAGGTTGTCGGTGACGGTGCCGCCGATGAGCGGGCCGATCACACTGGTCACGCCGAAGACGGCGCCCATGATGCCCTGGTACTTGCCGCGCTGGCGCGGGGGGATGATGTCGCCGATGATCGTCTGGGACAGCGGCAGGATGGTGCCCATGCCGGCGCCCTGGACGGCGCGGGCGAAGACCAGGAACCAGAAGCCCTGGGACATCCCGGCCAGGATCGAGCCGATCATGAACACGGCGACGCCGCCGAGGTAGAACCAGCGGCGCCCGTAGAGGTCCGAGAGCTTGCCGACGATCGGCACGGCCACGGCGGAGACCAGCATCGCGGCGGTGGCGATCCAGTTGTAGTGCTCCACGCCGCCGAGCTCGGCGACGATGCGCGGCATGGCGGGGCCGACGATGGTCTGGGACAGGGATGCGACGAACATCCCCAGCATCAGGCCGGCGAAGACGAGTTTGCCCGTGCGGTCCAGGCCGGTGAAGGCGGTGGGGGCGGTGCCGTCGGGCGCCGCCGGGGTCGTTGCAGTGCTCACTGAGCTCCTCGGGGAGAGTCGAAGGGACGAAGCTGAAGGATCCGGACGTGGCTGGACGCGGCCGGAGGTCGCAGCACATCGGTGGGCCTCGACCGCTCCACTCTAACCAAGTGTTGCATTCACTGCACTATTTCACTCAGTGCAACTTCTGTGACATCGCGGACTACGATGGGCGCGTGAACGACGACGAGACATCTGATGAGGCCTCCATGGGCCTGCGAGAGCGCAAGAAGCGCCTGACCAGGGTCGCCATGCACCGCGCCGCGCTCGAGCTGGTGCTCGAAGAGGGGCTGTCGAACGTGACGGCCGACATGATCGCCGCGCGCGCCGGCGTCTCGACCCGCACCTTCTTCAACCACTGGAGCACCAAGGAGTCCGCGATCCTCGGCATCCTCTCCGGGGAGGGGGAGAGGCTGGTCGAGAGCCTGCATGAGCGGATCGTGCGCTCCGGCACGCGGGACGCGCTGCGTTCGGTGCTGCGGGAAGCGCTGGAGTCGACACCGGCCGATCCCAGCCTGCGAGAGCTGAAGAAGCAGGTCATGGCGAGGGAGCCGAAACTGCACTCGATCTCCTCGGGCAACCTGATCTCGGTCCAGACGGAGATGGTCGACGCCATGGCCGAGGCCTTCGACGGGCCCGATGCGCACGAGCGCGCGGTGATCACCGTCCAGCTGGGCTTCGCCCTGACCCGCAGTGCATTCGCCGTCTCCATGGCGCGCGGGATCGACCTGGTCACGGCGTTCGACGAGGTCGTGGCCCTGCACGATGCGGGGCGAGTGCCCTTCTAGAGCGCGGGATCGCGGCGCTGCCGAGCCAGCGCAGAGGTCAGCGCACCAGGGCGCCGGTTCCGCTATCCCACCCGCGGCCGTCGGCCAGCCGCTCGGCGACCGCGCGCTCGAGCCGGGTGGAGCGCGGCAGCGTGGCCGGGTCGTAGGGCGGGCGAACACCGAAGACGAAGAACGCGGCTCCGTCGCCCCCCGGCGCGGTGTCGATGATCTCCCAGCGGCTGACGAACGCGCCGATGTTCGACTCCGCGCCGAGCTCCTCGACGAGCACAGGGTTCATCAGCCACGACTCGCAGCGGAACTCGTGGCCGAAGCGAGGGGCATCGGCGGGGCGAGCGGTGTCGAGGTCGCCGAAGTGCTCGGTGAAGAACGCTGTGGCGCGGGCGAAGGAGTCCTCGACGGCGTCGGGATCCAGCGGGCCGTCGGCAGGGATGTGCGTACCCACCACCCAGCGTTCCCGGCCGGTGCCCTCGTCGATGCGGTGCAGGTCGAACTGCAGCCGCCCCAGATGGAACAGCCGCCCGGCCCAGTTCAGCGCCGTCCACCCCACCTGGTGCAGCCCCAGGCGCCCGCTGCTGCGACGGTGGACCCGCATCTGCTGGCCGAGGTCGGCCAGGACCAGCCACGACTGCTGCGCGGTGAGGCCGCGCGCCGCGTGCCACTCGCGCACCGTGCTGGTGCTGACCAGGTGCGCCAGGATCGCGATCAGGCCCTCGCCGGGCACCAGTCGCTCCTGCAGGGCATTCTGCGCCTGCGCGAACGACTCGAGGCCGACGGTCGGCGTCGTGAGCCCGGCGCCGGCCCGCAGCAGGTTCGCCGTCCTCGTGACCTCCGCGAGGATCTCCGCGTCCTCCGCAGCACGCGGCAGCAGGGGAGCGAGCTCCTCGGCGTCCTGACCCGTGATGCCCAGTTTCTCCATCAGGGCGGGGGCCGAGGGGGCGGTCAGCATCTGGGCGATCGCGTCGGCCGGGAGCTCGTCGTCGCGGCGGACGGCGGTGGGCGGATCGCCGAGGATCTCGGGGCGCGCATCGAGGCGTTCGGTCATGAGCTCACCGTATCCCGGGACAGCCTGCCCTCTGTGATCTGCGCCGCTACGATCACAGAGTCGACGCCACGCGCCCGTCGGCCCGGCCGACGCAGGAGGAGCACGAGCATGAACACCGAGAAGACAGCCCCGGCCTCCCCGGACCAGACCGCTGCGGCCCCGGGCCCGGCCGGCGGGGGAGCCGAGCTGAGCCCGTCGGCCGCCGCCGTGAGGGACGCCTACGCCTTCGAGGGCGGCCGTATCCACCTCGGCGCGATGCTGGAGGACGGCGAGCCGAACCCCGCCGCGGCGGTGAACCTGGCCGTGGGGATGCTGAACCGGCACGGGCTGATCGCCGGCGCGACCGGCACCGGCAAGACGCGCACCCTGCAGGTGATCGCGGAGCAGGCCGCCCACGCCGGCGCATCCGTGTTCGTCGCGGACATGAAGGGCGACCTCTCGGGTATCGCCGTGCCCGGCGAGGAGTCCGAGAAGCTCTCGGCCCGGGCCGCCGCGCGCGGCCAGGAGTGGGTCTCCCGCGCAGCGCCCACGGAGTTCTTCACCCTCGGCGGGCAGGGCGAGGGAGTGCCGATCCGCACCACCGTCAGCGATTTCGGCCCGGTGCTGATGTCCAAGGTGCTGGAGTTGAACGAGACCCAGGAGAGCTCGCTGGGACTGATCTTCCACTACGCCGACAGTCAGGGCCTGGGACTGCTCGACCTCAAGGACCTGCGGGCCCTGATCCAATTCCTCACCTCCGACGAGGGCAAGGACGAGCTCAAGGGCATCGGCGGGATCTCCACCGCCACCGCCGGGGTCATCCTGCGCTCGCTGACCGCCTTCGAGGCCTCCGGGGCGGACGTGTTCTTCGGCGAGCCGGCCTTCGACGCGCAGGAGCTGCTGCGCCATGCCGAGGACGGCTCGGGGATCATCTCCTGCCTCGAGCTGCCCGGGGTCGCCACGCGGCCGGCGCTGTTCTCGACCTTCATGATGTGGATGCTCGCCGAGCTGTACGAGGACCTCCCCGAGGTCGGCGACCTCGAGGTGCCCAAGCTGGTGTTCTTCCTGGACGAGGCGCATCTGCTGTTCAAGGACGCCTCCGAGGCGTTCCTGGATCAGGTGGTCCAGACCGTGCGCCTGATCCGCTCCAAGGGGGTCGGCATCTTCTTCATCACCCAGACCCCCAAGGACATCCCCGGCGACGTGCTCGCCCAGCTCGGCAACCGGGTCCAGCACGCTCTGCGTGCCTTCACCCCGGACGATGCCAAGGCACTGAAGGCCACCGCGTCCACGTTCCCCACCAGCGAGCACGACCTGGTCGAGGTGATCCCGGCGCTGGGCACCGGTGAGGCCATCGTGACCGTGATGAGCGAGACGGGAGCCCCCACGCCGGTGGCGATCACGGCGGTGCGCGCCCCGGAGTCCTCCATGGAGCCCGCGGGGGAGAAGGCCATCTCCGACTGCGTGGCGGCCTCCGAACTCACGGAGAAGTACGGCGAGGTGGTCGACCGCGAGTCCGCCTACGAGGTTCTCGCCGCCCGTGCGGAGAAGCAGGCCGATGCGCAGGAGAAGGCGTCCCGCACCGAGGAGAGTGCACCGGCGGACGAGGACGAGTCCTCCACCCGGGCAGGCTCGGAGAAGTCCTCCCCTCGCGGCAGATCCTCCCGTTCCTCGTCGAAGGACACGGGCCTGTTCGACAACCCCGCCGTGAGGTCGTTCCTGCGCTCGGCCGGGACCGCGCTGGGGCGCGAGGTCACCCGCGGACTGTTCGGCACCAAGCGTCGCCGCTGACCACCGGCCCGGGCGTCGCCGCTGATCGCCGGGTCGAGCCAGCCTGATGAGCCGGTCAGCACGGGAGGATCAGCGGCGGACGCCGGGAATCGGGGTCACCAGAAGTAGCCGCGCCCCGCGCAGTAGCCCGCGACCTGCTGCGGGGTCAGCCAATGGTGGGCAGGCAGGCCGGAGACGAGCGTGGCCCCGGCGGGATCGGCCACACGCAGCGTCCGGTACTCGGTGTCGTAGCCGTCGATCGTCACGAAGTGGAAGATGTCGCTGGTGTTGCCGCCCCAGCTCGGGTACTGCCCGGCCAGGACCCACCAGTTGCACACGGTCGCGTAGCCCGCGTCGACGTTGGTGACCGCCCGGTCCCACAGCAGGTTCGCATCGGCCTCGCTCGCTCCGGTCCGGGCCATCCACTGGTCACGGTAGACGGCGCCCGGCAGGCGATTGGTCAGCACGGGGGAGATGGCGCCGAAGTTCGTGCCAGCCGACGTGGTGCCGAGCTCCGCGGCCAGCGTGTCCAGGCTCGGCGGCTGCACCTTCGCGCTCAGGGCGATCCACACCGCGGTGGGACCGCAGTAGAAGAAGTTGGGCTGCTGGAGGTAGGTCGTCGGCAGCAGCGACTCGCCCGCAGCGGAGGCCGACGGGGCCAGCGTCGTGGCGCCGAGGCCGGCCAGCGCGGTGACGCCGAGGGTCCGGAAGAACGTTCTGCGGTCGGGGGCGATCATCGTCATGGCATTCCCTTTCCAGGGGGTGTCGGAGGACGTGCCGTACCGGAGCCGGCCGGCCCGATCACGCTACGGGGACGACGAACGCCCCCGGGGCGGAACCCGGGGGCGTTCACCATGTCGTCGCCGAGCGTTCCGACGCGAGCCGACGGACGCTGCGACGCAGTCAGCGGCCGACGGTCACTTCTTGCCCTGGTTGGCGACGGCCTCGGCGGCGGCCTTCGCGGCGACCGGGTCGAGGTAGCGCCCGCCCTTGGCGACGGGCTCGAAGTTCTCGTCGAGCTCGTAGACCAGCGGCTGGCCGGTGGGTATGTTCAGGCCGGGAATCTCCTCGTCGGAGATGCCGTCGAGGTACTTCACCAGCGCGCGCAGCGAGTTGCCGTGGGCCGCGATCAGGACCACCTTGCCGTCGGTCAGGTCGGGCTTGATGCCCTCCTCCCAGTACGGCAGGAAGCGCTCGACCACGTCCTTGAGGCACTCCGACTTCGGCAGCTGATCACCGAGGTCCGCGTACTGCGGATCCTGGTCCTGGCTGAACTCGCTGCCGAACTCGATCTCCGGCGGGGGAGTGTCGTAGGAGCGGCGCCAGGCCATGAACTGCTCCTCGCCGTACTTCTCGCGGATCTCCGACTTGTCCAGGCCCTGCAGAGCGCCGTAGTGGCGCTCGTTCAGGCGCCAGTCGCGCTTGACGGGGATCCAGTGCCGGTCGGCCTCGTCCAGGGCGAGGTTCGCGGTCATGATGGCGCGGCGCTGGAGGGAGGTGTGGACGACGTCCGGGAGGATGCCGGCCTCCTTCATGAGGGTGCCGCCGGCGATGGCCTCCTTCTCGCCCTTCTCTGTCAGGGCCACGTCGACCCATCCGGTGAACAGGTTCTTCGCATTCCAGTCGCTCTCGCCGTGGCGGAGCAGCACGAGTGTGTAGGTCATGGTCCCCAGGGTACGGGAGAGCCTCGAGGTCGTCGGGCGTGGTCCATTCACGCCTCGACGAGGATGGTCACCGGTCCATCGCCCGTGAGGCCGACGCGCATGTGTGCACCGAAGCGCCCGGTCGCGACGCTCACCCCGCGCTGCCGGATCGCCTCGACGACCTGCTCCACCAGCGGCTCGGCGACCGCAGCGGGGGCCGCCCCGTTCCAGGACGGCCGCCGCCCTTTGCGCACGTCCGCGTAGAGCGTGAACTGCGAGATGACCAGCACCTGAGCGCCGGCATCGAGCACGGAGCGCTCGCCGGTGAGGAGGCGCAGCTCGCAGATCTTGCGCGCGATGGTCGCGACCTGCTCGGGGCCGTCCTCGTGCGTGACGCCGACCAGAGCGACCAGTCCCTCGCCCTCGACCGCGCCGATCACCTCTCCGTCGACCTCGACCTGGGCACCATCGACTCGCTGGATCACTGCACGCATGGGCCGATCGTGGCACAGGTGCCGAGCCAGGTGCAGTCAGCCGGGGAGGACCGCCCTCATCCGGGCAGGATCGACCCGATCCGACGCTCCTGGGTGGGGGAGTCGTCACCGCTGTCGACGGTGTCACCGGCGTCCGGCCGATCACGCAGCGGGATGGGCTGCGTGGTCGCCTGCCCGGCTGCGGCAGCCGGGGGTTGCTGCTGCGCGGCCGCCTGGCCGGCCGCGGCAGCCGGGGACTGCGGCGGGTGCTGCTGCGCGGCCGCCGGCGGCTGCGGGGGAGCGGGACGCCTCGCGGGTGCTGCGCCGTTCGGTGCCTGGTATCCGGGCGGCACGTTCTGTTGCTGGGGCTGCGACGGCGCGGCAGTCCCGTGGGAGGGAGGCGGCTGAGCAGGGGGAGCCGGTCGCTGGCCGGTCGCCGCGGAGGGGGCGGGCCGCGCGGGCTGCGCTGCGGGCGGCTGCTGCGGCGCCGGCGGGACGCCGGTGGCGCCCCGGGGCGGGGGGCCGCTGGGGACGCTCGTGGCCGATGGGCGGGGTGGGCCGGCGTACGGTGCGGGAGAGGGCGGGGGAGCGTCCCCGGCGGCGGCCGCCATGCGGCGGGACTCCGCGGCGCGCGCCCGCTCGACCCATTCCTCGGCCACCCGCACGATCGCCTCGGTGGCCGCTTCCCACGCCGCCTCCTGCTGGCGATGGGGCCCGGTGGCCAGGGACAGCACCACGCCTGCGCAGCGCAGCGCCAGCTCGGTGGGATCCACGCGCTCGGCGAACGTCTCGTGCCAGGTGGCGATGGCCTCCTCGACGCGCTCCTGCATCGCGCGATCGATGCGCCCGGCGTTGCCGTAGTCGGCCAGGACGCTGAGATGGGCGAGCAGGCAGGCCAGGTCGTCGGCGCGGCGACCCGGACCGACCGTGTCGATATCGAGCAGACCCACCACCTTGCCGTTCTGCACGAAGACCTGTGCCTCGTAGAAGTCGCCGTGGACCACGTCGTGGGGGCGCATGTCCATCCGCTGTTCCAGCGCCGCCAGCCCGTCGCGGATCGAGCGCACGAGCGCATCCAGCCGCGGCCCGAGGGCGGGCACCGAGGAGCCGACGATCCCGGCGTAGAACTCGACCGAGTCCGTCCACGGCGGGCGCAGCGGCAGCGGATACATCGAGGCCGGCAGCCGATCCAGCAGGGCGACCAGATCCTGGGCGGTGCACGATTCGACGCCCTCGTCGATGACGACGCGAGCCAGCGGCCGTCCGGGCAGCTCCTCGAGCACGACGAGACCGTCGTGGTGGGCGCGCACCTCGGGGACCGGGACGCCGGCGGCGAGCAGACGCTGATGACGATCGACGATCTCGCCGCTGCGATGAGGCTGCATGACCTTCAGGAACACGGCCCGGTCACCCTGGCTGGCGCGCAGCACCGCGCGCCGGCCGGGACGGTAGGAGACGACGTCGATCGCGATCGGGACGTCGGGGTCGCTGCCGATCGCCACCCCGAGGTCACGGAGGGTGCGGCCGACGACGTCGGGGTAGCAGACCTGCGGGAGCATCGGCAGCCACGGGTCGTGGGGATAGCGCCAGACGCGGACGTTGATGTCGCCGTCGGTCATCACCAGGGTCTGCTCGGCGACGTAGAGGTTCTTCTCACGCTCGCCGATGTGGGCGCTCGCCCCGAACAGCTCTTCCCGGGCGGGGGCCTGCGGTCCGTCCAGCTCGGGCCAGGAGACCATCGTGCGGTAGAGCGCCTTCGTGCTGCGGCCGGGACGATGATCGACGTGGTCCAGCTGCCAACTGTGCAGCACACCACCGGAGTTGCCCACGGCCGAGCGGAGCAGTCCTCCGGCTCCGGGCCCGGTGAGCAGCTCCGAGCCGTCCTGCGTGTGTGACATGGGTGTTTCTATCTGGTCCGGGTGGTCATCAGGCGCCAGCGCCTACGATGCTTGCATGGCTGATCGTACCGATAACCTCACCAGCGGTAATCTCCTCGGCATTCCGGAGACCCGTCTGCCCGACGACTTCATCGACGTCCAGGTCACCGACGAGCTCGCGGAGCACGGGGAGCCGCGGGAGATCGCCGCCCGTCACCCCGAATCCCCGATGGTCTGGGCGGTCCTCGCTCAGGACGCGCTGACCGACGGCGACGAGGTCACCGCCTACGCCTTCGCCCGGACCGGCTATCACCGTGGCCTCGACGCCCTGCGCAAGGCCGGCTGGCGCGGCCAGGGTCCTGTCCCCGCCTCTCACGCGCCCAACCGCGGTTTCCTGCGGGCCCTGGCGATGCTGGGGGAGACCTCTCGCCGCATCGGCGACCAGGCCGAGGCGGACCGGGTCACCGAGTTCCTGCGCGAGGCCGATCCCAGCCTGCTGGGCTGAGCCGGCCGTCCGAGCCGAGCCGGCCTGCCGGCCCGGTCGCGCCTGCCGGGCCGGTCGCGCCTGCCGGGCCGGGCCCACAGGCCCGGTCCGACGCGGCCGTGGGCCCCGTCGGGATCACGTGGGCCCCGTCGGGATCAAGGCTGTGCTTGGTACGATCCACGCGCACTTCCTTCCCGTCCTCACGGCCCACGGTGCGTCACCGCCCGTGGGTGATGTGCCGCTGTCCGTCCATCACCACCCGTCTCCGCCCGTCTAGGAGTTGCCATGCCCGCCGTCGTGATCGTCGGAGCCCAGTGGGGTGATGAGGGGAAGGGCAAGGCCACCGATCTCCTCGGAGACAGGGTCGACTACGTCGTCAAACCCAACGGCGGCAACAACGCCGGTCACACCGTCGTCGTGGACGGCGAGAAGTTCGAGCTGAAGCTTCTGCCCGCAGGGATCCTCTCCCCGGATGTCACTCCGGTGATCGGAAACGGCGTGGTCATCAACCTCGAGGCGCTGTTCGAGGAGGTCGAGATGCTCTCCGCGCGCGGCGTGGAAACGTCGCGGCTGCGCATCAGCGCCAACGCGCACATCGTCGCGCCGTACCACCAGACCCTCGACAAGGTCACCGAGCGCTTCCTGGGCAAGCGCGCGATCGGCACCACCGGGCGCGGCATCGGCCCCGCCTACATGGACAAGGTCGGTCGCCTCGGCATCCGCGTCCAGGACCTCTACGACGAGTCGATCCTGCGCCAGAAGGTCGAGGGAGCGCTGCGCCAGAAGAACGAGCTGCTGGTCAAGCTGTACAACCGTCGGTCGGTGGACATCGAGGAGGTCACGGCCTCCCTGCTGTCCTACGCCGAGCGCCTGCGCCCGATGGTCGTCGACACCACCGAGATGCTGAACTCCGCGCTGGACCGCGAGGAGGTGGTGCTGATGGAGGGCGGTCAGGCCACCTACCTCGACGTCGACCACGGCACCTACCCCTTCGTCACCAGCTCCAACCCCACCGCGGGCGGCGCCTGCACGGGCACCGGCGTCGGCCCCACCCGCATCGACCGGGTCGTCGGGATCGTCAAGGCGTACACCACCCGCGTGGGCGCCGGGCCGTTCCCCACCGAGCTCGAGGACAAGTGGGGCGAGTACCTCCAGACCACCGGCGGCGAGGTCGGTGTCAACACCGGGCGCCCGCGCCGCTGCGGCTGGTACGACGCGCTGATGATCCGTCACGCCGTGCGCATCAACGGCTTCACCGACATCGTCCTGACCAAGCTCGACGTGCTCACCGGCCTCGACGAGGTCCCGATCTGCACGGGCTACGACGTCGACGGGGTCATCCACCGCGAGATGCCGATGACCCAGACCGAGTTCCACCACGCGGTCCCCGTCTACGAGACGCTGCCCGGTTGGACCGAGGACCTCTCGCAGTGCTCCACCTTCGAGGAGCTGCCCGAGAACGCCCGCGCCTACGTCAGCCGGCTCGAGGAGCTCGCCGGGTGCCGCATCAGCACCATCGGCGTCGGCCCGGACCGCTCGGACACGATCGTCGTCCACGACCTGCTGCCGCGGGCGACGCACTGACGTGGTGACCCGCCGCACCGATCCCGACGCGGGGCGCGCGGCCCTCGCCGCCTGGGCCATGGACCCCGCCACCACCGCCCGCTCCGTGCTGGCCCCCGCCGTCCGCCACACCCTGGAACTGTTCGCCGAGGAGTTCCCCGGCGGCGCCGTCGAACTGCGCGTGCCCCCGCACGCGGCGGTCCAGGCGATCGCCGGGACGAGGCACACCCGCGGCACTCCGCCCGCCGTGGTCGAGACCGACGCCGCCACCTGGCTGGCTCTTGTCAGCGGCGAGACGACCTGGGCCGACGCCGTGGCCGATGGCCGCGTCCGCGCCAGCGGTGAACGCAGCGACCTCGCCGAGCTGCTGCCGCTGCCCGGACCCCGCCGCACCGTGCGCACCGCCCGCCAGAAGGAGACTCCATGAGCATCGCCGTCGAGATCGCCGTGCAGGACCTCGCCGGGCTCGAGGTGGCCGCGCTCGCCGGGGCCGACCGCGTCGAACTGTGCGTGGACCTCGCCAGCGGGGGCACGACGCCTCCGCCCGAACTGGTCGAGCAGTGCACCCGGCGGGCGTCCGAGCTGGTGGCCGCCGCCGACGCGAAGCCGCACTTCGACGTGCACGTCCTGATCCGTTCACGCGCGGGCCGAGGGGACTTCCTCGGCAGACCCGAAGAGTTCGTGGTCGACGCCGACGAGGTCGACCTGATGGCCGGCCAGGCCGGGGAGTCCGTCGCCGCCGGAGCCGCCGGTGTCGTGCTCGGTGCGCTGACCACCGAGGGAGCGCTCGACGTCCCCGCGATCGAGACGATCCGTGACGGTGCCCTGCGCTCCGCCCAGGCAGCTGTGCGCGGGGTGTCGCTGACCTGCCATCGCGCCGTCGACGCGATGAGCTCGCGCGAGGAGCGCGCCGAGGCCGTCGCCACCCTGCTCGGCCTCGGCTTCCACCGGGTCCTCAGCTCCGGCGGCGCCGAACATGCACTGGAGGGGGCCGACGACCTCGCCGCCATGGTCGATGCGGCGGAGGACCTGCTGGCGATCTGCGCCGGGGGAGGAGTCCGCCCGGCCGATATCGGTGACCTCGTGCGCCGCAGCGGCGTCACCGACGTGCACCTCTCCGCCCGCCGCCGCCCCGGCGCCGCGCGCGAGGACGGCGCACCCGACACCGAGACCGACCCGGCCATCGTCGCCGCCGTGGTCGAGACCGCAGGAGAGCTGTGAACACCTCCGAGATGCCCGAGAACCGCGAGATGCCCGAGAGCGCCGCGAACCACGAGAGCGCCGGGAACCACGAGGCACCCGAGAGCGCCGCGAACCCCGAGGGCGCTGAACGCCCCGCCGCCCCGGACCCGGAGGCGACGACGCTGTACGTGCGCCGCCGCCGCACACCCACGCTGGGCTTCTGGGTCGCACTCGCCCTGGCGGTGCCCGCCGTGGTCGCGCTGGTCGCCGCGCCCCTGCTGCCCCTGGAGGACGCGGGGTCCGCCCTGAACCTGGTGCTCCTGGCCGTGGTCTTCATCGGCCTGCCCCTGGCGGCCATCGCCGCTCTGGTCGATGCGATCAGGCACCGCCGGCACGGGCGACGGGACCGCTGACACACACTGCACATCCCGCCGAGGGGCCGCTGACAGCCACTGCGGATCTCGCCGAGGGGCCGCTGACCTGCCGGCCCACGAGCGCCCCGTCGGCCCGCCGAGCGACGCCGCGAGCACAGCTGCCGGGGTGTGCCATCATGGACCAGTGGCACGCGGCGACGGCAATCTCTCCCATGACCTGCTCCCCGGGGAGAAGGGCCCGCAGGATTCCTGCGGGGTCTTCGGCGTGTTCGCCCCAGGGGAGGACATCGCGAAGCTGACCTACTACGGTCTGTACGCCCTCCAGCACCGCGGCCAGGAGTCGGCAGGCATCGCCACCTCCGACGGATCCCAGATCCTGGTCTACAAGGACATGGGCCTGGTCTCGCAGGTGTTCGACGAAGCCTCCTTGGAGACGCTGCAGGGGCACATCGGGATCGGGCACACCCGCTACTCCACGACCGGCGGCTCCGTCTGGTCCAATGCCCAGCCCACGCTCGGCCCTCGGCCCGACGGCACGGTCGCCCTCGCCCACAACGGCAACATCATCAACACCGACGAGCTGCTGGCGCTGGTCGAGGAGCGCCACGGCAGGCCCCGCACCGGTGAGCTGGCGCGTGGCAACACGACCGACACCGCCCTGGTCTCCGCGCTGCTGAACACCGAGGGCACGCTCGAGAGCGCGCTGCGCGATCTCATGCCGCGACTGCACGGCGCCTACTGCTTCACCCTGCTCAGCGAGACCGCCCTGTACGCGGCACGCGACCCGCAGGGCATCCGCCCGCTGGTCCTCGGCCGCCTCGAGCGCGGCTGGGTGGTGGCCTCCGAGACCGCCGCCCTGGACATCTGCGGGGCCAGCTTCGTGCGCGAGGTCGCTCCCGGCGAGATGATCGTCATCGACGAGCAGGGGCTGCGCAGCGAACAGGTCATGGACTCACGGCCCAAGGGCTGCGTGTTCGAGTACGCCTACCTCGCCCGTCCCGACACCCACATCGCCGGCCGTTCGGTGAACGAGGCCCGCACCGAGATGGGTCGCCGCCTCGCCCGCGAGCACCCTGTCGACGCGGACCTCGTGATCCCCACCCCGGAATCGGGCACCCCCGCGGCCATCGGCTACGCGCAGGAGTCGGGCATCCCGTACGGCCAGGGCATGGTCAAGAACGCCTACGTCGGCCGCACGTTCATCCAGCCCAGCCAGACCATCCGGCAGCTGGGCATCCGGCTGAAGCTGAATCCGCTGCGCGAGGTCATCGAGGGTAAGCGGCTCGTGGTCGTCGACGACTCCATCGTGCGGGGCAACACCCAGCGCGCCGTGGTGCGGATGCTGCGGGAGGCCGGCGCGGCGGAGGTCCACGTCCGGATCTCCTCTCCGCCGGTGCGCTGGCCCTGCTTCTTCGGCATCGACTTCGCCTCCCGTGCCGAGCTCATCGCCAACGGGCTGGACCTCGAGGAGATCGCCCGCTCGCTCGGGGCGGACTCGCTGGGCTACATCTCCGAGGAGGGCATGGTCGCCGCCACCGAGCAGCCCGCCGATTCGCTGTGCACCGCCTGCTTCTCCGGCAAGTACCCGATGTCGCTTCCCGAGCCCGTCGCCAGGACGCAGGGGATCCTCGCTCAGCCTGATCCTGAGCTCGCCGTCGCCGGGAAGGACGCATGAACACCACCAGCGCCAGCACCAGCAGAGATGCGGATCCGGCCATCACCTATGCGGGGTCCGGGGTCGACACCGCCGCCGGCGACCGCGCGGTGGAACTGATGAAGGAAGCCGTGGCCGCCACCCACGGCCCCGAGGTGCTCGGCGGGATCGGCGCCTTCGCCGGACTCGTCGACGTCAGCGCCCTGAAGGACTACCGGCGGCCGCTGCTGGCCTCGTCGACGGACGGGGTCGGCACCAAGATCGCGATCGCCCGTGAGCTCGACGTGCACGACACCATCGGCCGCGACCTCGTCGGCATGGTCGTCGACGACATCGTGGTGGTCGGCGCCGCCCCGCTGGCCATGACCGACTACATCGCCTGCGGCAAGGTGGTTCCCGAGCGGATCGCCGACGTGGTGCGCGGGATCGCCGAGGGCTGCCGGCTCGCCGGCTGCGCGCTCGTCGGCGGCGAGACGGCCGAGCATCCGGGCCTGATGGCGCCCGAGGACTACGACGTCGCAGGCGCCGCGGTCGGTGTGGTCGAGGCCGATTCCCTGCTGGGCCCGGACCGCGTGCGCCGCGGCGACGTGGTGATCGGGATGGACGCCTCCGGCCTGCACTCGAACGGGTACTCGCTGGTGCGCGCCGTGATCGCCGCCCAGGGCCTCGGACTGCAGACGCACATCGAGGACTTCTCGCGCACGCTGGGCGAGGAGATCCTCGAACCCACCCGCATCTACGCCGCCGACGTGCTGGCAGTGCTGGCCGATCCCCGCTCCGCCGGGGCGGTCCACGCCCTCAGCCACGTCACCGGTGGCGGACTGGCCGCCAACCTCGCCCGGGTCATGCCCGCCGGGCTCGCTGCGCGCCTGGACCGCTCCACCTGGGAGCCGGGCGCAGTGTTCGCCCGGATCGCCCGGTGGGGCTCGGTGCCGCAGACAGACCTCGAAGGCACACTGAACATGGGCATCGGGATGGTCGCCGTGGTCGACGCCGAGCAGGTGGAGGCGACCCTCGCCGTGCTCTCCGCCCGCGGACTGGGCGCACGCGTGATCGGGGAGATCGTCGGGGAGGACTTCCTGCCGGAGCCCGGCTCACCGCTGGAGCAGGTCGTCGCCGGCGCCAAGGGAGTCGAGGGTGGATCCGTCATGCTCGCCGGTCAGCATCCCGGCTGGACCTGAGGGGCCCTGAGGAAAATGGCCGGATACGACTCGAGGGCCGACCCGGTGGGTCGACCCTCGATCGTCGTCACGGTGGTGGCCAGTCCTCAGCGACGGCGTGCGGACTGCGCATCCTCATCGGCCCAGTCGTCACTGCCCTCGGCCAGGTCGTCGCCGTCAGCGCCCTCGCTCCGCTCGGACTGCAGCTCTCGCTGCAGCGCGGTGAGGTCCGTGGGCGGGCTGTAGTACTTGAGGTCCCGTGCCACCTTGGTGTGCTTGGCTTTCTGTCGGCCGCGACCCATGGAACTGACCCCCTGTGCGTCGGCTGCCGGGCCTCGTGTCAGCCCGGAAGATGGCATTGATTCGGAATCCAAGAGTACATGCATGCCCTCGCATCCCGCGAACCCCGCACCGGGAGACGTGCCCAACATCCCTTCTCCGGCCCCGTGCGCGGGGACGCGGCACAGGGCCCGTGGAGGCCGGAGCATCCACGATCTTTGGCCGGAACCGGGGCAAATGTTTGCCCGACACCGTAAGTCTGACGTCTAGGCTGACTGACCCGAGTGCCCGGCCGTAGACCGTGGCTCGTCCAGCCGGCCCCGGGGTCCTGGGCGTGCCCGAACGGTGGCCGACGCCTCCTGTTACGAAGTCCCGCTGGAAAGGTCGCACGCCCGATGAACGGATCCACGGATCTCTCGCCTGAGAGCGAAGACCCGACGGCAGAACTGTTGACGCCGGCTCAGGTCGCCAAGATGTTCCACGTCGATCCCAAGACCGTCACCCGCTGGGCACAGTCCGGCAAACTGACCTACATGCGCACCCTCGGCGGACACCGCCGGTACCGACGGGACGAGGTCCTCGAGCTGCTGCGGGCGAGCACCGGAGCCCTATGAGCGCTGACCCGGTGCTGGGAGAGGGATATACGGCCCGGCGGATCGAGCTGGGAAATGACTCCGAGGGCCCGGTCATCGCCACCCTGATCCATCGTGAGCCGGGCACCGGCGATGCTGAGCCGCCCACGGGCCGCCAGGTGGCTCCGGTGCTGGTCCTGCACGGCTGGTCCGACTACGTCTTCGACCGGGGCCTGCTCGAGCACCTCGGTGGCCTCGGCCACGACGTCTGGGGACTGGACCTGCGCAAGCACGGCCGCAGCCTGCTGGACGGGCAGACTCCCACGGCGATCGATCACCTCAGCCGCTACGACGAGGAGATCGGGGCAGCGCTGCGCATCATCGGCCGTGATCGGCCGCCCGTCCTGCTGGCCCACTCCACCGGCGGCCTCATCGCCGCCCTGTGGGCCCAGCGCCACCCCGGCACCCTCCGCGCGCTCGCGCTGAACTCCCCATGGCTCGAGAGTCACCTGGGCTCGGCGCCCCGCCTGCTGCTGGCGCCCGTCGTGCAGGCCGCCGCGCAGCGGCTCCAGAACAAGCCCATCCTGCCGCCGGGCACCTCCCACTTCGCACGCACCGTCCACACCCGGTACGGCGGACCGTTCGACTACGACCTCGCCCTCAAACCCGAGCGCGGGCACCGTTTCCCCGCCTCCACGCTGGCCGCCGTGCTGGACGGGCAGGCCCGGCTGGCAGCGGCGGGACCCCTCGCGATCCCCGTCCTGGTCCTGCACGCGGCCCGCTCCGCGATCGGTGTGCGCTTCCGCGAGGACATGCGCCGGGCGGACACGGTGCTCGACGTCCGCTCGATCGCCGCAGCAGCCCGACGGCTCGGACCCGACGTCCGCATCGAGGCGATCGACGGGGCCCGCCACGACGTCTTCCTCTCCGAGGATGACGTCCGCGCACGAGCCCTCGAGGTCTTGGACGACTGGCTGGAGACTGTGGCCGGCCGACCGCCTACGATGAAGGCACCCGACGGTGCCGACCCCCGCAGCAGCCCGGGCACCGGGAGCGGCGGGAAGGAGAAGCCCGATGAGCTCGGACCCGCGTGAGCTCCGCGCGCAGGCCGGCGCGCTGCGACGTGCCGCAGACCGGCTCACCCTCGTCCGGCTGCGACTGGCCAACACGATCGGTGACGTCGCCCGATCCGGGAGCGAACCCACCCGCCGGCTCGGCGAAGATCTGCATGAGCGCTGGACCAGCGAGGTGTACCCGGAGCTGGGCCGGATCGTGAGCGGTCTGCGCAGCAGCGCCACCCAGCTCGACGAGGTCGCCACTGTGCACGAGCGTTCCAGCGGGCGGAGACTGGGCGGCTACGCAGGGGCGGGCTTCCTGGGCCGCGGGGAGGAAGCGCACCGGCACGTCGGCGACGTCGCGCACTTCGTCGGCACCCAGCACGGTGCGAGCATCGGCGGCTACCCGCTGGCTCCGTCCGCACCACGTCCGTTCCTGCCGGACGTCTCGCACTCCTTGGGCACCCAGACCCCGGACTTCGACGAGGACGACGACCGGGAGTGAGGGACGCGAGAAGAAGGTGAGAGCGGGCGGAGGCCTCAGCCCAGCGCTTGCGGCTCTCAGCGCTTGCGGCGCTCAGCGCCTGCGGGCCGGAGCCCGCGTCATGGCCATCGCCGCCGCGACCCCGCCCGCCAGGCATGGCACCACGAACGTCGCCACCGCCAGGAGCAGCATGGCGGTCGCCGCCGCATCGCCGGCCGTCCCGAGCGCGACCAGTGCCGCCGCCCCCACGGTCTCGGCGATCCCGGTCCCGCCCGGGGTGAGCGGAACCAGCGCCAGCACGCGTCCCAGGGCGAAGATCGCGAGCGTCACCAGCAGCGGGACCTCGATGCCGAGCGTCCGGATCGCTACCAGCAGCGCCAGCCACTGCACCGCCCGGGCGAGGACCGTCGGCCCGATCAGGCCCGCGGCGCGCGTGCGCAGCAGGGCCACGAGCGCATCGCGCTGGCGCAGGATCGCTTCCGGGTCGGCCACCGGGAGCACCTGGGATATCTGCGCGACCACGGAGGCCAGGACGCTGCGGCGCATGAGCAGGGCGGCCAGGCCCAGCGTGACCAGCCCGCCCGCGACAGCAGCGAGTGCGGCCCACAGCCCACCGGGCAGGTCCGGGGCCTCCGGGCCGACCAGGGGCGTGAGGGCATAGGCCACCAGGCCGAGCAGCGGGATCCCCGCCGACGTCAGGGCCATGTCGACCAGCGACGCCGCGATCACGCCGGTGATGATCGCCTGCATGCCCAGGCCGGAACGCCGCATCAGGTAGCCCAGCAGGACGGTGCCGATCATCGACCCGCCCGGCACGGCCATCCCCACCGCCTGGGAGGCGGCATGGCCCTGCACGGCGTCGCGGTAGCGAGAACCACGGAAGGCGGTGCGCACCGTGGCGGACTCCAGAGCCAGGGCCACCGCCCCGAGCACCACCATCAGCGGCACCGACCAGATGGGCATCTCGGCGAAACGTCGCCCGATCTGCGCCCAGCCGGCCCCGGTCACCAGCGGCAGGCCCCAGCCCAGCAGTGCCAGGACCAGCAGCAGCGATGCGAACGCCGCAGCGATCCGCCGGCCACCCAGGCGCGGCGGGTGCTCGAGATCCAGATCTCCGGAGAGCCAGGCGGCCGGGCCGCCGGTCGTCTCGGGACCCCCGGTGACCTCGGGGTCGCCGGCGCGCCCCCGGCCCGGGGCGGCCCCATCGCCGGGATCACCGGGGGACGGTTCACCGCGAGGGGTGGAGCCAGGGGTGATCATGCGGTGATTCTCGCATGTGGCCTGGAGGAACCGGTGAGGAAGCCGACGTATCGTGGCACCATGTCCGTCCTGATCTCTCTGCTCGTCGTCCTCCACATGATCTGCTGGGCCGTGGCCCTGGGGACCTGGGTCGCCGCCGCCCGCACCCGCGTCCCCAATCCCGGCATGTCCCATGCCGCCGCCGGGGCGCTCGTGCTCGGTCTGGTGCTGATGGTCCTGGTCCCGCTCACCGGCGACGCGAACTCCATGAAGCTCGGCATCAAGTTCCTGGTCGCGGCAGTGGCGACGGCGTTCGCCTACGTGGCCGCCAATCGCCGCGAGCAGACCCCGTCGGTGATCTGGTTCGGCATCCCCACCGCGATCATCGCCAACATCGTCATCGCCGTCTTCGTCTGAGACTCGGTCGGTCCGGGCCGGCTGGTCCCGGCCGGCTGGTCCCAGCCGGCTGGTCCCGGCCGGTTGGTCCCGGTCCGTCCGGTACTCGGCCTCTGTCGTCACTGCTCGTCGGCCCTGCCACGGTCTCGGGCCCCGGCGTCGGATCGGCGCGCAGCGTGCCGTCGTCCACACCAGGGCCGCGCCACGTGCTGACCGTCGGCCCCCGCGCCTATCCTGGTGTTCCCATGAGTTCACTTTTCGACGACCTCTCCCTGCCCGACTCCTTCCGCCGTCTGGACGGTGTGCGGGTGGCGCCGGCGAGCCCGGATCCCGCGGCCGCCGGTGAGCGCGCAGGGACAGCAGGCGAGCGCACAGGGGCCGGCGACGCCGGCGCGCCGGCGGTTAGCGGCATCGACGGCGCACCGGCAGCGGATCCCGTCCCGGACTCGCGAGGGCTCGCGGAGGTAGCGCTGGATGCGCCCCCTCTGGAGGAGCCGCCGCCGGAGGAGCCCCCGTTCGATGAGCCGCCCCACGACGAGGAACCACCTCAGGCCGCCGTGCCGCAGCCTCCGGCCCATCACGACCAGGCTCCCCACCCCGCGGACCGTGACAGCCTCGACCACATCCGTCGCGGCGCTCCGTGGGGCGGCCCGGACGCCACGCTCCTGGGTGAGCTCACCGATGACCTCAACCCCGCCCAGCGCGAGGCCGTCGAGCACCGGGGCAGCCCGCTGCTGATCGTCGCCGGTGCGGGCTCCGGCAAGACCCGCGTCCTCACCCGGCGCATCGCCCACCTGCTGCGCACCGGCGAGGCGATGCCGGGGGAGATCCTCGCCATCACCTTCACCAACAAGGCCGCCGCCGAGATGCGCGAACGCGTCGGCGAGCTCGTCGGCCCCGCGGCCCGCAGCATGTGGGTCTCCACGTTCCACAGCGCCTGCGTGCGGATCCTGCGCCGCGACGCCCAGGCCGCCGGCCTGAAGAGCTCGTTCACCATCTACGACAGCGCCGACTCCCTGCGGCTGATCACGACGATCGCCAAGGATCTGGAGCTGGACACCAAGAAGCATGCGCCGCGCATGCTGGCCTCGCGCATCTCCTCGCTGAAGAACGACCTCACCGACCCGATCGACTTCGCCGACCAGGCCGAGACCGCGAAGAACCCCTTCGAGAAGACGCTGGCGCGGATCTACACGAACTACACCGAGCGGCTGCGCCAGGCCAACGCCGTCGACTTCGACGACCTCATCGGTCTGACGGTGACGATGCTGCGGGAGAACCCGGCGATCCGCGAGGGGTACCGGCGTCGCTTCCGGCACCTGCTGGTCGATGAGTACCAGGACACCAACACCGCCCAGTACGCCCTGGTGCGGGAACTCGTGGGGGAGGATCCCCGAGCGGATCTCACCGTGGTCGGCGACTCCGACCAGTCCATCTACGCGTTCCGGGGCGCCACGATCCGCAACATCGTCGAGTTCGAGCAGGACTTCCCCTCGGCGCGCACCATCGTGCTCGAGCAGAACTACCGCTCCACCCAGCGCATCCTCTCGGCGGCGAACGCGCTGATCGAGGGCAATGAGGGCCGGCGCAAGAAGAACCTGTGGACCGACCAGGGCGACGGTGACCAGATCACTCTGTACGTCGCTGACGACGAGCAGGCCGAGGCCCGGTACATAGGGCGCCAGATCGATGCGCTGGTCGACGGTGGCCGCTCCGCCGGGGACATCGCGATCTTCTACCGCGCCAACGCGCAGTCCCGCGCGCTGGAGGACCAGCTGATCCGCGTGGGCCTGCCCTACCGCGTCATCGGCGGCACCCGCTTCTACGAGCGCCGCGAGATCAAGGACGCTGTCGCCTACCTGCAGGTCCTGGCCAACCCGGCCGACGAGATCAACCTCCGTCGCATCCTCAACGTGCCCAAGCGCGGCATCGGTGACCGCGCCGAGGCCACGATCGCGATGCTCGCCGAGCGCGAACGGATCAGTTTCGGCGAAGCGCTGCGCCGCGCCGACGAGGCCCCCGGGATCGCGACGCGCTCGTTGAACGCGGTACGCAGCTTCGTCGCGATGCTCGAGGACCTCCAGGAGATGGCTCGGCGCGGGGACGGCCCGGCCGAGCTGATCGAAGCGATCCTGCAGCGCTCGGGGTACTACGCCGAGCTGCAGGGCAGCGAGGATCCGCAGGACGAATCCCGGCTCGAGAACCTCGCGGAGCTGATCAGCGTCGCCGCCGAGTTCGAGGCGCAGACGGAAGCGGCCGATGCCGCCGCCAGCGAGTTCGAGGAGGACGAGGCGGACGAGACTGAGGGGACCGCCGCACCCGAGGGCGCCGCCTCGGACCACGCCGTCCCGGATGTCGCCGGCCAGGACGTCACCGGAGCGGATGTCGCTCCGGACGCGGCGCTGGCGGCCCCCGAGGATCCGGACGCCTCGCTCGTGGATCGCTTCCTGGAGAAGGTGTCCCTGGTCGCCGACGCCGACCAGATCCCCGGCGCCGAGGACCAGTTCGTCACCCTCATGACCCTCCACACCGCCAAGGGACTGGAGTTCCCGGTCGTCTTCCTCACCGGCATGGAGGACGGCACGTTCCCCCACAACCGCACCCTCGGCGACCCCCAGGAGCTGGAGGAGGAGCGGCGCCTGGCCTACGTGGGCATCACCCGTGCCCGCGAGAAGCTCTACCTCACCCGCGCCCAGATGCGCGCCATGTGGGGCCAGACCCAGTTCATGCCCGCCAGCCGATTCCTCGATGAGATCCCCGAGGAGGTGCTCGACGTCGCCCGCGCCGGTTCCACCCTCAGCGGGGCCGGCTTCGGCCAGGGCTCGTCCGGGGGCTATGGGGCGGGCGGCTACGGCGGCGGCCAGCGAGGTCCCTCGTTCAGCGGCGGCCTCGGCGGCGGCCGGCGGGACGTCAGTCGCCCCAGCCTCGGATCCGGACGTGCGCCCACCCCTGCCTCGGCGATGCCGCAGCTCGCGGCCGGGGACCGCGTCACCCATGACTCCTTCGGGATGGGGACGGTCACCGAGGTCGCCGGTCAGGGCGAGAAAACCCAGGTCGAGGTGCAGTTCAAGCCGCCGAACGGGAAGAAGCGCCTGCTGCTGCGCTACGCCCCGATCACCAAGCTCTGAGTCGCGTCCTCAGGATCGACGTCTCATTCCGTACCCGACAAGCGCGAGCGTGATGGCGACCGGCCACAGCATGAACGGCACGTAGCAGACGGCCAGCATGGCGCGCTCCGCGCCGTCCATGCCCCGATCCGGCGTCCACGCCTCGGTGGCGCCGGTCCAGCTGCCGACGAACGATGCCAGCAGCAACCCGAAGATGGCGTACATGGCCACGTTCCCGGCGCCTCCGATCGCGAGCGGCACCGCGCGGGGGATGGCACGCCCGCCCAGGCCGGGAACCCGCCGGGGGAGCCGTTCGCCCCAGGGCATGATCAGCCCCAGGCACAGCCCGCCGACGACGAGCTCGACGGCGTTCATGCCCAGCACGTACATCGTGGGCCCGGGCTGACCGCGGAACAGCTCCGCATCGGCGAAGCCGACGTCGACGCCGGCCAGCATGGCGAGCCGCCAGAGGACGGAGGGCAGCGGCAGCAGCAGGCACGCCCA
This sequence comes from Brachybacterium sp. SYSU DS0246, assembly GCF_059391765.1. NCBI lineage: Bacteria > Bacillati > Actinomycetota > Actinomycetes > Micrococcales > Dermabacteraceae > Brachybacterium > Brachybacterium sp. SYSU DS0246. The sequence goes on from NZ_JBZXYT010000026.1 coordinate 28,318, forward strand.
ACCTGCCGCGCGTGCCCAGCGGGGAGGGGGCCTGCCGGTGGCCCCCACCTTTAATAGAGAGCGGATTCCAGAACGCATGATCTGAAACCTAGCTAGGATCCCGTCCCATGGCAAGACCCGCCCGCTTTACCGAGGACGACGTGCTCGACGGGGCCGCCCGTGCCCTGCTCGACGTCGGCCCCACGGTGACAATCGCCGACGTCGCCCGAGAGATCCAGGGGCCCAGCGGATCGATCTATCACCGCTTCGCCTCGCGCGAGGAGCTGCTGGGCCGCCTGTGGATCCGCTCCATCCGGCGCTTCCATGTCGGCCTGCTCGAGGCCGCCGCGCGCCCGGACCCGCGAGAGGCCGTGCTCGCCTCCGCCCGGCACATCCCCGCCTTCTGCCGACGCCATCCCGCGGACGCTCGCGCGATGCTCCTGTTCAGTACCCGGCGCCTGCTCGAGACCGGACCGGCGTCGCTGCACGGGGAGGTCGCCCACCTCAACGACGACGTGGACCAGGCGCTCGAGCGGTTGGCAGAGCGGTTGTACCCGGAGCCGACCCCGCAGCGCCGCGAGCTCCTGATGGTCGCCACCCGGCTCGCGCCCTACGGGATCACGCGCCCCTTCATCGCCCGCGAGATGCCCGACTGGCTCGAGGACGCCGTCGAGGCGGCGGCGACGTCGATCGCCGACCTCGGTGGTGCCCTTCACCGATAGTGCTGGTCCGGCCCGGGCCGCATGGCCGGGACCAGGGCCGCTCGGCCGGGGCCGGGACCACAGAACCAGGGCCGGGACCGGGACCGCAGGACCAGGGCCGGGACCGGGACCGCAGGACCAGGGCCGGGACCGGGACCGCAGGACCGGGGGTGCACGTCTATGACCGGGGCCCGTGGCCGGGACGGTGTGGCAAAAAGGTGTAGGTGAGCGGCACCAGACCCCTCTCAGAGGAGGGCGAGTGCCGCTCAGCTACAGGTTCGTGCCGGAGGCCGGGGGTGAGGCAGGAGGATCCAGCGGGCGGGTGAGGATCGCAGTGGTGGATCGAATCGTGCCCGCCGACACGGAGTGCTCCTCGCCGGTCGGTCGGTAGCCCAACCGCTCCCAGAACCCCTGTGCCGCGTCGGCGTTCGTCCCGACGATCCCGGCGCGGAGCTGCGCGATGTCACCGCGGGCACGCAGCTGGGCGATCACGCTGTCGTGCAGCAGGCGCCCCAGACCGCTGCCCTGAGCGGCATCGTCGACCAGCAGCAGGCCGATGTGGGCGGTCTCCGGGGACGGCCACCCGTGGATGACGTCGCACAGTCCGCGCAGCGCCCCGGAGTCGTCGCGCAGGCCGAAGACGGTCTTTGCGGACGCCTCCGTGCCCGGCGGGCGGTCGGTGAGGACGCCGTGGCCGTCGTCGGCGGCGACCGAGCGTCCCCGGGTTCGCAGCGTGTAGCCGGGGGAGCGGCCCAGAAGCGCCTGGACGTCCTCGGCGTCGTCGGCCGTCAGCGGCAAGATCGTGAAGGTCATGCCGGGCCGGGCCCGTGGTCCTCGGCCGGGTCGTCAGGGGCGGCCGGGGTCCTGCGCCGGGCCAGCAACCCGGTCGCGAAGCTGATCGCGACGATGACCAGCACCACGATCAGCACCGTCGTGAAGGGGATCTGGATGCCGGCGGCTGCGAGCACGATCCAGAAGACGAACAGGGACAGGCCGATCAGCAGGGCGTCACGCAGGGCGCGCATGAACCGCGGGACGATCTGTGCCGAGTGCACGCGCCGCTCGGCGACCGTGTAGTACGCCGCTGCGTCCTTGCGCAGACGACTCGTGTCGACCGCCGGGCGCTCGCGCGCGGTAGTCGCAGCCGGCCGGGAGGACGCGGAGCGGCGAGGTTCCTCCCGGGCTCCGCCGGTGTCCTCGTGCCGGCGGGGCTCCCGGTCCCGATCGGAGGCATCGCGACGGCGAGGTTCCTCCCGAGCCCCCTCCCGCTCGCGGTCGGCGCGCCGGCGGGGCTCCTCGTCCTCCGACCGGCCCTCATCGATCGCCTTGCCGGCGGCGCGGACATAGCCGCTCGCGCGGGACGAGGCGCGCCGGGCGGCGTCACCGGCGGCGGGCGCCTGCTTGCGGGCCGTGTTGCGTGCGGCCTTCGCGTAGGTTCTCCAGTCGGCCATGGCGTCTCCTCGCCTCAGCGGTCCTCACGCGGACGGTCGTCCTCGCGCCACCGGATGTCGCCGCCCCCGCGCTGCTCGACATGGGGGCGAGGGGAGCGGGCGCGGCGGTCGTTGTAGTAGGACAGCCCGACGTTCAGGGCGAGCGTGATCGCCACGGACAGGGCGAAGCCCGCGAACGTGGAACGGACGCCCACCAGGCGCAGCACGATGAACAGTACGCCGATCGCGACCACGCTGAAGCCGAGGTGCTCGCGGATGCGTTGGGCGAGACTGCGGTTTCGTCGGCTCATCTCCGCATCGTATCCGGGGCAGCTGAACGGCAGGGGGCGGGGGAGGCGGTTTCCCGGCCCCGGGTGAGACACCGCGCACACGGGTGGTGGCCGTACGAGCCGGTGCGGCGGAAGCGATACCCTGGCCGTATTCCCAGGGGTGGCACCGAGGCCGAGTGAGGCCTGCCGCCCACTGCCGATATCGAGAGGAATGCACCCCGTGGACCTGTATGAATACCAGGCCCGCGATCTCTTCGAGAAGCACGGTGTGCCCGTGCTCGGAGGAGTCGTCGCGGAGGACCCCGCCACTGCCAAGGCTGCTGCCGAGCAGCTCGGCACCCCGGTCGTCGTCGTCAAGGCGCAGGTGAAGACCGGTGGCCGAGGCAAGGCCGGCGGCGTCAAGATCGCCAAGTCCCCCGAGGAGGCGGAGCAGAAGGCCTCCGAGATCCTCGGCATGGACATCAAGGGCCACACCGTGCATCGCGTGATGATCGCCGCCGGCGCGGAGATCGCCGAGGAGTACTACTTCTCGCTGCTGCTGGACCGGGCGAACCGCAACTACCTCGCCATGTGCTCCGTCGAGGGCGGCGTCGAGATCGAGCAGCTCGCCGTCGAGCGCCCCGAGGCCCTCGCTCGCGTGGCTGTCGACCCCAATGTCGGCATCGACGAGGCCAAGGCCGCCGAGATCGTCCAGGCCGCGAACTTCGACGAGGAGACCGCCCACAAGGTGGCCCCCGTGCTGCAGAAGCTGTGGGACGTCTACCGCGAGGAGGACGCCTCGCTGGTCGAGGTCAACCCCCTGGTCAAGACGGGCGACGGCAGCATCATCGCCCTCGACGGCAAGGTGACCCTCGACGAGAACGCCGCGTTCCGCCACGAGGACCACGCCGAACTGGTCGACGCCAGCTCCGAGGACCCGCTGGAGACCAAGGCCAAGGCGCTGGACCTCAACTACGTCAAGCTCGACGGCGAGGTCGGCATCATCGGAAACGGTGCGGGCCTGGTCATGTCCACCCTCGACGTCGTCGCCTACGCCGGTGAGCAGCACGGCGTCAAGCCCGCCAACTTCCTGGACATCGGCGGCGGCGCCTCCGCCGAGGTGATGGCCAACGGCCTGGACGTGATCCTCGGTGACGAGCAGGTCTCCGCCGTGTTCGTCAACGTCTTCGGCGGCATCACCGCCTGCGACGCGGTCGCCAACGGCATCGTCGGCGCCCTGCAGAAGCTCGGCGACGCCGCCACCAAGCAGCTGGTGGTCCGGCTCGACGGCAACAACGTCGAGGAGGGCCGCAAGATCCTCGCCGACTTCGCCCACCCCCTCGTCACCCAGGCCGACACCATGGACGGCGGCGCCGCGAAGGTCGCCGAGCTCGCCGCCGCAGGAAAGTGAGCAGCACTCGACATGTCTATCTTTCTCGATGAGAACAGCAAGGTCATCGTCCAGGGCATGACGGGCTCGGAGGGCATGAAGCACTCCCAGCGCATGCTCGACTCCGGCACGACCATCGTCGGCGGCACCAACCCGCGCAAGGCGGGCCAGACGGTCTCCTTCGAGGGCGGCCACGAGGTCCCCGTCTTCGGCACCGTCGCGGACGCCATGGAGGCCACCGGCGCCAACGTCTCGGTGGTCTTCGTGCCCCCGAAGTTCGCCAAGGCCGCCGCGATCGAGGCCATCGACGCCGGCATCGAGCTCCTGGTGATCATCACCGAGGGCATCCCGGTCAAGGATTCCGCGGAGTTCTTCAACTATGCCCAGGCCAAGGGCGGCACCCGGATCATCGGGCCGAACTGCCCCGGCGTGATCAGCCCCGGCAAGTCCAACGCGGGCATCACCCCGGCCAACATCACCGGTCCGGGCAAGCTCGGCCTGGTCTCCAAGTCCGGCACCCTGACCTACCAGATGATGTACGAGCTGGCCGACCTCGGCTTCACCACATGCATCGGCATCGGCGGTGACCCGGTCATCGGCACCACCCACATCGACGCCCTGGAGGCGTTCGAGGCCGACCCGGACACCGTCGGCGTGGTCATGATCGGCGAGATCGGCGGAGACGCCGAGGAACGCGCCGCGGCGTACATCAAGGACAACATGACCAAGCCCGTCGTCGGCTACGTCGCGGGCTTCACCGCCCCCGAGGGCAAGACGATGGGCCACGCCGGTGCCATCGTCTCCGGCTCCGCGGGCACCGCGCAGGCGAAGAAGGAGGCCCTCGAGGCCGCCGGGGTCAAGGTCGGCAAGACGCCGACCGAGACCGCAGATCTGATGCGCGAGATCGTCTCCGGGCTCTCCTGAGCGCGGAGCTGCCCCCACCGGGCACCTGAGATCCTCGTCGGGGCCCGTCCTCGACCACCCGTGGCACGCCCCGGACCCGCGCGGTCCGGGGCGTGCCGCTGTGTGCGGTGGCTGTGCGCGGCGGGCGCTGCGGACGGCCATCCCGCCTGACGGACTAAGCTTGTCGCAGCTACCGCGCGCCCGCCGAGCGCGCCTACCAAGGGAGGGGCCTCGTGACCGGAGATCTCATCGACACCACCGAGATGTACCTGAAGACGGTGTTCGAGCTCCACGAGGCCGGTGTCGCCCCGATGCGTGCCCGGATCGCCGAGCGACTGGGCCACTCGGGCCCGACGGTCTCCCAGACCGTCGCCCGCATGGAGCGCGACGGTCTGCTCCATCTCGACGATCAGCGCCGCATCCGCCTGACCGAGCAGGGCACCGAGGTCGCCGTCGACGTGATGCGCAAGCACCGGCTGGCCGAGCGCCACCTGCTGGACGTGATCGGGCTGGACTACGCCCACGTCCACGAGGAGGCGTGCCGCTGGGAGCACGTGATGAGCCTCGAGGTCGAGCGGCGGCTCGCCGAGAAGCTGGAGCCGCCGTTCACCGATCCGTACGGCAACCCGATCCCGGGCCTCGCCGCCCTCGGCATCGCGGAGACCCACGCCACCACGGAGGGTAAAACCCCCGCCAATCCGCCTCTGGAGCTGCTCGAGGCCATCGCCGACGGTGGCACTGCGACGATACGGCTGGACCGGATCGGCGAACGCGTCCAGAGCGACGTGGAACTTCTCGGTGAACTCGCAGGTCAGGGCATCTTTCCCGGGGTCGAGATGCGCGCGGAGAGGGTTGCCGGGACGGTGGTTCTGCGAGGCCCGGCCGGCGGGGAGGTCGCTGTGCCCGAGATCGTCGCGACCCAGCTCCACGTGACCCCTCTTCTGGCCGGGTAAAGCCTCCGTCAAGCTCTTCCCCAGAAGCTTTCAGTTCGGCTCTCAGGGGCGCCTGTGACCCCTAGGGTCGAACACGTTCCGAGGCGGCCGAGCCTCGACATTCCCCCCGGACGAGCCCATCGCGCACCGGGTGCGGAGTACGAGAGCTGCAGAGCGCGAGGGCCGATGCCCGGGGCTGGGAGCGAAACGTGTCGAAGACTGCGAACAACACTCACCGCCGCGCGATGCGCACGGTGACCCCTGCTGTCCGCGCCGGACGCGCCGCCGCCGGAACGGTGATGGCCGCCGGCCTGCTGCTGGGCGGTGCCGCCGCCGCGACCGCCGAGCCGCAGAACGACGCTCCGCAGGCCCCGCAGGCTGAGGGTGCCGCTCCCGCGGTCCTGCCCCCTGTGACCGCTCCCGCCGTCGGCATCCCCGCAGCCGAGTCCGCCGAGGGCGACGACGAGGCCGAGAGCGCCACCGCCGACATCGCGGACATCACCGTCGAGCTTCCCGAGCCCGAGCCGGAACCTGAGCCCGAGCCCGTCGACGAGGAGTCCGACGAGGACGCCCAGAGCGACGAGGCCCAGCAGGATTCCGAGGACGAGGGCGACCAGCAGCGCGAGAGCCGCGAGGACGAGGACGCCTCCCGGTCGAACGAGCGCTCCAGCCGCGAGGACTCCGAGGACGAGCGCTCCGAGTCCGAGGACGATGAGTCGCAGGAGTCCTCCGAGTCCTCCGAGGAGAAGTCGGCACCGGCCCCGTCGGCCGCGAAGGGCAGCTCCGTGCTGGCCACCGCCCGCTCCGGCATCGGGACGCCGTACGTGTACGGCGGTGCCTCGCCGTCCGGCTGGGACTGCTCCGGCTTCGTCCAGTGGGTCTACGCCCAGCACGGCGTCAGCCTCCCGCACAGCGCCGGTGGCCAGGCCTCGGCGGGCACCGTGATCCCCAAGTCCCAGGCCAAGCCGGGCGACCTGGTCTACAAGCCGGGCCACATCGGCATCTACGCCGGAGGCAACACCTTCGTCGACGCCGGCAACAAGCGCGTCGACACCTCCGAGCGCAACATCTACTCCGGCAGCTGGACCTACATCCGCATCGGTTGATCCGTCCCGCATCGAGCACGGCCCCGTACCACCTGGTGGTACGGGGCCGATCTCGTCCCGGCGGTCGGGGTACGGGGATCTCCCGGGCGGTCCCGGTACCGTGTGCGGGTGTCTTCCGCACGTGATCTTCTCGCCGCCCTTCTGCTGACCCTCGCCACCGTCCTCGGTGCCCTCTGGCTGCCCGGCGTGTGGCTCCATGAGCACGTCATCGACCAGGAGGGCTTCCTCGACGTCGCCCAGCCGCTCGCGGAGGATCCCGAGGTCCAGCGCACCCTCTCGGACAGCGCGGTGGAGACGCTGCTGGACGATGATCGGATCCCCGGCTGGGTCGCGGACCAGGTCGCTCCCATCGCCCAGGAGCAGGCCCCGAGGATCACCGGCACCGACATGTACGCGACCCTCTGGGACGAGACCATGGCGGACCTGCACGAGGCCCTGTTCACGCCGGGCGAGGACGCGCTCGGCGTCGACCTCGGCCCCGTGATCGACGAGCTCCTGGTCTCCGTCGAAGAGGTCATCCCGTTCGATATCCCGCGGCCCGACGATGCCACCGTCACGCTCGCGACCATCCCGGACGTGCCGCTGCTGAACCAGGCAGCGACCCTCGCGCCCTGGACCCCCTGGATGGGACCGGCAGCCCTCGCCCTCGCCGTCCTCGCTCTGGCGATCGCCGCGCACCGCCGCTCGTTCCTGGTCCTGGCGGGCATCGCCGGGATCCTGGCGGGCGCGCTGACGTGCCTGCTGGCTGATCAGATCGGCACCGTGGTCCCGGACTCCGTGGACCGGGCGGATTTCATCGGTCCCATCGTCCAGGCCTTCGAGGTCCGTTTCGCGGCCGACCTGATGCCCCAGGGCGTGATCCTGCTCGGCGTCGGTGCCCTGGTGGCAGCCGCGGGACTGGTCCTGGTCGGCCTCCGCCGCCGCAGCTGACCCCGTGCCTCAGAGCAGCCCGAGGCGCTCGAAGGCGATCAGTACACCGTGCTCGGCGGGGCCGGGCACCTCCAGATCTGCTGCCTCGCGCAGCGCAGCCGGTGCTCCGTGGATCACGACGCCCGTCCCGGCGGCTCGCACCATCCCCAGGTCGTTCATCCCGTCCCCGATCCCGACCGTCGCGGTGAGGTCGATGCCGAGGTGCCCGGCCACCTGGCGGACGCCGTCGGCCTTGTCGATCTCCCGCAGGTGCAGCTCCCCGGAGCTGGTGTCGTCCTGCGCGATCGAGTTCGGCAGCGCCCCGACCTCCGGGCCGATCTCCTCGGCGAGCTGTTCGACCCGGACCGGCGAGCCCCACAGCGAGATCTTCGCGAAGGAGCACGACGCGAGGTCCGCGGGCGTCCGCGCGGCGTCCACGATGTCCTGAGGGCCGCGGCCGACACCGCCGGCGAGACCGGGCTGCGGGGAGCCGACGCCGGCGCGGATCCGTGCTGCGGTCTCGGGCGTGCAGTACAGCGCTTCGGGGGCCTCGAGGGCGAAGGCCACGCCGTGCCCCTCCAGGATCTCCACGGAGCGACGGCCGAGCTCCTGGGGGAAGCGTGTATCGCGCAGGACGTCCGTGCCCACTCGGACGTACGCCCCCGCGGACGCGACCACCCCGTCGAAGAGCTCGGCGACGTCGGGCGCGACGATGGAGGCGGGCCGCCCGGTGCACAGCAGCACCGTGTGTCCGGCCGAGCGGGCACGGCGGACGGCGTCGGCATGCTGGGGCGGGGCGACGCCGTGAGCGGCGAAGGTGCCGTCGAAGTCGATGAAGACGCAGTGTCGTGCGGGCATGGATCCTCCGGTGCGGGGTGCGGGGTGCGGGGTGCGGGGTGCGGGGTGCGGATCAGCGCGGGCGGTGCACACTGATCAGCACGGAGACGGTGACCGGCGGCGGTGAGGCCGGGTCGAGACGGGCGAGGGCAGCATCCAGATCGGCGACCTCGAGGTGCCGGGCGCTCGGGGTCATCCAGGCCAGGTCCCGGGCGGTCTCCGCGGACAGGAACAGGTCGACGTGGAGCTCGCGCCGGGCGGTCTCCGCGAAGTGCGGATCCAACGCGGCGTGCAGCCGCTCCTCCTTGTGGGGATCGACGGCGACCATGCCGGGGACCAGGTCGCGCAGCTGGGCGAGGTGCCCCTCGAGCGGCCGCACCACGATCAGGCTCCCGCCGGGGCGCAGCACGCGCGCGAACTCGGTGGGGTTGCGCGGGGCGAAGGCATCCAACAGCAGGTCGGCACAGCCGTCGGCGAGGGGGAGCGGGGCGAACACGTCAGCGCTGCAGACCGCCGCGCGGTCATGGCTGCGAGCGGCGAAGCGCAGTGAGCGGACGGAGGTGTCGAAGCCCAGCCCGCGAGCGGCGGGGAAGCGATCCAGGAGCCCGGCGAGGTAGTAGCCGGGCCCGCATCCGGCATCGAGGATGGTCGGGGCCGGGCTGCTGCTGCGGGGTGCGTCCGCGGCCAGGTCCGGGACGTGTGACTCGGCGAGGTCACCGATCGCCTCGAGAAGGGGAGCGTAGGCCCCGGTGGCCAGGAACCGCTGTCTGGCCCGGGCCATCTCGTCGTCGTCCCCGCTGGTGGCGCCGCTGCCGCTCAGCAGTGAGACGTAGCCGGCGCGAGCGAGGTCGAAGGTGTGCCCGTGGCTGCAGCGCAGCATGTTCTGCGAGGCCTGCAGGGCGCCTCCGCAGGCGGGGCAGCGCAGCGCATCGAGGAGCCCTGCCAGGGCGGAGGGGACGGCGGTCGGCACCCACATAGAGTACGTGCCGTCGGCCCTCAGGCCTCAGCCCCCTCCACGGCGGCGGTCGCGTGCTTTCCGGCCGAGGAGATGTATTCCCGCAGATGCTGGCCGGTCAGCGTCGAGGCATCCGCGACCAGCTGCGCCGGAGTGCCCTCGAAGACGACCTCGCCGCCTTCGACGCCGGCTCCCGGTCCCAGGTCGATGATCCAGTCCGCGTGCGCCATCACGGCCTGATGGTGCTCGATCACGATGACGGTCTTCCCGGTCTCGACCAGCCTGTCCAGCAGGGCCAGCAGATTGCCCACGTCGGCCAGATGCAGCCCCGTGGTCGGTTCGTCGAGGACGAAGACACCACCCTTGTCGCCCATGTGGGTGGCGAGCTTGAGCCGCTGGCGCTCGCCTCCGGAGAGCGTCGTCAGCGGCTGCCCGATCGTGAGATACCCGAGCCCGACATCGCTCATGTGCCCCAGCAGCTTCGCCGCGGTCGGCACCTTCGACTCCGGGGCGGAGAAGAACTCCCGGGCCTCGTCCACCGACATCAGCAGCACGTCGGCGATGTTCGTCCCGCCGAGCGTGTACTCGAGCACGGCCGCCTGGAACCGCCTGCCCTCGCACTCCTCGCACGGGGTCGTGACCGTCTCCATGAAGCCGAGCTCGGTGAAGATCACGCCCGCGCCCTTGCAGACCGGGCAGGCCCCCTCCGAGTTGTTGGAGAACAGGGCGGGCTTCACGCCATTTGCTTTGGCGAAGGCCTTCCGGATGGGCTCGAGCAGCCCGGTGTAGGTCGCCGGGTTGGAGCGGCGGGAGCCGCGGATGGCGGATTGGTCGACGACGGTGACGTCGGCCCCGCGCGGCAGGCTGCCGTGGACCAGTGAGCTCTTGCCCGACCCGGCGACCCCGGTGATGACGCTGAGCACCCCCAGCGGGATGTCGACGTCGACGTCGCGGAGGTTGTGGTGGCTCGCGCCGCGGATCTCGATCGCCCCGCTCCGCTCGCGCACCTGCTCTTTCAGAGCGACGCGCCGGTCGAGGTGGCGGCCGGTCAGGGTGGCGGAGGCGCGCAGGCCCTCCACGTCCCCTTCGTACTGAAGCCGGCCGCCCTCGGCGCCGGCGCGGGGGCCGAGGTCGACGACGTGGTCGGCGATCGCGATGGTCTCCGGCTTGTGCTCGACGACCAGCACGGTGTTGCCCTTGTCGCGCAGCGCGAGCAGCAGCTGGTTCATGGTGGCGATGTCGTGGGGATGCAGACCGATGGTGGGCTCATCGAACACGTAGGTGACGTCGGTCAGCGCCGAGCCGAGGTGGCGGATCATCTTGGTGCGCTGGGACTCGCCGCCCGAGAGCGTGCCGGAGGGGCGGTCCAGGGACAGGTACCCCAGCCCGATCATGACGAACGACTCCAGCAGGGCCGAGAGATTGCTCAGCAGCGGCGCGACCGTCGGCCCGCTGTGCCGCTCGCGCAAGGACTCGACCCAGCCCGCCAGATCGGTGATCTGCAGGGCGCTCGCGTCGGCGATGGAGACTCCGTCGATGGTGGAGGTGCGCGCGTGCTCCGCCAGACGCGTGCCCTCGCAGTCCGGGCAGACGATGAACTTCACGGCACGGTCCACGAACGCGCGCACATGGGGCTGCATGGACTCGCGATCCTTGTTCAGCATGGATTTCTGGATCTTCGGGATCAGACCCTCGTAGGTCATGTTCATCCCGTCGATCGAGATCTTCGTCGGCTCCTTGTACAGGAAGTCGTGCATTTGGCGCTTGGTGAAGGACTTGATCGGCTGATCCGACGGATAGAAACCGGAGGAGGCGAAGATCTTCACGTACCAGCCGCCCGCGGAATAGTTGGGGATCGTGAAGGGTCCCTCGTCCAGTGACTTGTTCTCGTCGTACAGCTCGGCGAGGTCGACGTCGGAGATCTGTCCCATGCCCTCGCAGCGCGGGCACATCCCGCCCACCCTGGAGTAGCTCGCCTTCTGGGCGATCGTCTTCTCGCCCTTGTCGACGGTGACCGCGCCGGCGCCGCTGACGCTCGGCACGTTGAAGGAGTAGGCGCCCGGTCCCCCGACATGCGGCTCGGCGAGCTTGGAGAACAAGGTGCGCAGGTAGGCGCCCGCATCGGTGACGGTGCCGACGGTGGAGCGCACGTTGGCGCCCATCCGCTCTTGATCCACGATGATCGCCGTGGTGAGGTTCTGGAGCTCGTCGACATCCGGACGGGCGAGGGAGGGCATGAAGCCCTGCACGAAGGAGCTGTAGGTCTCGTTGATCATCCGCTGCGACTCCGCGGCGATCGTGCCGAAGACCAGCGAGCTCTTCCCGGAGCCGGAGACCCCGGAGAAGACGGTCAGCCGGCGCTTGGGGATGTCGAGCGAGACGTCGCGGAGGTTGTTCTCCCGGGCACCGCGCACCCGGATCGCATCGTGGGCATCGGCAGGCGGCTGGTGCGGCGAGGGGGCGGTCATCGGTTCCTCCAGGGCGTCGAGATCGTGCGGCCGGTCCGGGTCCTGCGGTCCTCCAGCCTATCCTTGAAGAGCCGGTTGAGACCTGGTAGCCGGTGGCGCAGCCACGGGCACGAAAATCCTCAAAGGAGGTCGAGATGCGGCCCATCGACCTGGCCCGTGAGCACGGGCTGTCGTCGCAAGCGGTGCGCAACTACGAGCAGGCCGGCGCCCTGCCGCCCGCGGAGCGCACCGCCTCCGGCCACCGGGTCTACACCGCCCGGCATGCGGCGGCGCTGCGGGCGTTCCTCACCCTCGTGCAGGCGAGCGGCCACCGGCCGGCGCTGGAGATCATGACGGCACTGCACGCCGACGACGTCGAGCGGGCACTGGCGCTGCTCGACGGCGCGCATGCCCAGCTGCTGCGGGACCGCTCCACCCTCGACACGGTCGCACAGGCGGCCGGCGCTCTCACCGGCGAGGGCGACACCGCGGAAGCCGCCGGGTCGACGTCGGCGCGCGGCGCGGGGACGCGCGGCACCGGCACCGGCGACACCCGGGCGGGAGGCGTCGCCCGGCTCCGGGACGCCCCGGGGCGCGATCTGCGCATCGGTGAGCTCGCGGCCCGGCTCGAGATCTCTCCGGCCACCCTGCGGGCGTGGGAGGACCAGGGACTGATCGCCCCGCCTCGCGAGCGGGCCAGCGGCCAGCGGCTGTATCCGCCGGCGCAGGTGCGCGACGCCGAGCTCGTCCACCTGCTGCGCCGCGCGGGCCACCGGCTGGAGGACATCGCCCTCGTCCTCGACCAGGTGCGCAGCATGGGGGAGACCTCATCGGTTCGCACCGCCCTGGAGGCCTCCCGCCGGCAGGTCACGGCGCGAGGCCTCGCCCTGCTCGAGGCGTCCGCCGCACTGGCCGCCTACGTCCGCCCGGAGGCGACTAGCCTGAGACGGTGACCGATGAGCAGACGCACGATGAGCCCACCCATTACGACATCGCCCTGATCGGGTCGGGCTCGGCCAATTCGTTCCCCGGCCCCGAGTTCGCCGATCGTCGCATCGTGCAGATCGACCGCGGAGTGGGCCCGGACCACGTGTTCGGCGGAACCTGCCTGAACGTGGGCTGCATCCCCACCAAGATGTTCGTCCACACCGCGAACCTCGCCCACGTGCCCGCCGAATCCGGCCGCTTCGGCCTGACCGAGCAGCTGCGCCACGTGGACTGGCGCGCCATCCGCGACCGCATCTTCGGGCGCATCGACCCGATCACCGCGGGCGGGGAGGCGTACCGCCGTGATCACGAGGACAACTCCAACCTCACATTGATCCGCGGCACCGCCACCTTCACCGGTCCCAAGACCCTCTCCGTCCTCGACCGCGACGGCGGCACCCGCACCATCACCGCGGACGACATCATCCTCGGCGCCGGGTCGCGCCCGATCCTGCCCCCGATCGACGGCCTCGAGGACGCTGAGCCCCACACGTCGGACACCATCATGCGCATCGAGGAGCTGCCCGCCTCCCTCGCGATCCTCGGCTCCGGCGTGATCGCCGTGGAGATGGCGCACGTGTTCGCCTCCCTCGGCGTCGAGGTCACCCTCATCGCCCGCTCCGAGCAGGTGCTGCGGGCGGCCGACGCCGACGTCTCGGCGCGGATCACCCAGATCCTCGGCGGTCGACTGACGCTGCACACGCGACTGTCGACCACGTCGGTCCATCGCACCGACGAGGGGGTGCAGCTGCGCGGCCAGCGCGACGGAGAGGAGATCGTGGTCCGCGCCGAGGAGCTGCTGGTCGCCACCGGGCGCCGCCCGAACTCCGATCTGCTGGACGTCGCCGCCGCCGGCATCGACACCACCGCCGACGGTCGCGTGCTGGTCGACGCGCATCAGCGCGTCCTCGGCGGCGGCGAGGTGCTCGAGGGGATGTGGGCGCTGGGAGACCTCTCCAGCCCCCACCAGCTCAAGCACGTCGCCAACCACGAGCAGCGCATCGTCCGGCACAACCTCGCCCACCCCGAACAGCTGCGCCGCTCGGACACCATGCCGGTGCCCAGCGGGGTGTTCACCCATCCGCAGATCGCGTGGGTCGGGATGGACGAGGCCGCGGCGCGGGCCGACGGGCGGGACGTGAAGGTCGCCGTCCAGGAGTACGCCTCGATCGCCTACGGCTGGGCCATGGAGGACACCACCGGTTTCGCCAAGATCATCGCCGACGCCGAGACCACCGAGATCCTCGGCGCCCACATCATCGGCCCCGAGGCCACCACGCTGATCCAGCTGCTGATCCAGGCCATGAGCACCGGCCAGACCGCCCGGGACATCGCCACCACGCAGTACTGGATCCATCCGGCGATGCCGGAGCTGGTCGAGAACGCGCTGCTGCAGCTGGTGGACTGACCCGGCGGCGGGCCCCGGCCCGGTCGCCGGCCCGCCGCCGGGAGCCGGCGAGAAGTGCTCAGCCCTGTTCGGCGCCGGGGAGGCAGGACTTCAGCGGATCCTGTTCGATCTCGGGCGCCTTCTGCGACGAGTCCCCGGAGCCCTCGCTCGGCGTGGAGGACTCGTCGGTCGGTTCGGCCTCGGTGGTCTCCTCCTGCGAGGGAGTCTCCTCGGCGGGCGAGTCGCCCTCGTCGGTGCCGGCCTCGCCCTCGGGCGGGGCACCGGTCTCGGCGGGCTCGTCCGAGCCGGGCTCGGTCTCGCCGATCACGGATTCCGGCGGATCCTGCTTCATGGAGTCCTCGATCGAGGCGTCGACCCAGTCCTCGAGGTAGTCCCAGTCGGCGTCGTAGGACGGTGTGACGTCCTGTGTGATCGGGTAGGAGGTGAACCCGCCCTCCTTGACCCGCAGGGCGAGATCGATGAAGGCGTCCAGGTTCGAGACGGGGATGTCCGTCTGGATGTTCTCCTCGGTCGCGTTGACCAGCTTCGGGATGGACATGGCGACCGTCGCGGGGTCGGCCTCCTCGGTGACCGCGCGCACGATGCGCTGCTGGCGGCACATGCGGTTGAAGTCGTTCGACCCCTCGCGGGAGCGTGCGTACCACAGCGCGTGGTAGCCGTCGAGCTCCTGCTCGCCGGGCTCGATGTATCCGGAGATGGGGCCGGCGCCGCCGCCGATGGGGATGCGGCGCTCGACGACCATCTCCACGCCGCCCAGGGCGTTGACGAGGTCCTCGAAGCCCTGGAGGTTCACCATCGCGTAGTAGTCGGTCTCCAGGCCGAGGGTCTCCTCGACCGCCCACGTGGTCGCCGTCAGCCCCGGGTTCGGGTCGTCCGGGAAGAGATCCGGACGGTCCTCCGCCCAGGTCCACACGGCGTTGATGAGGTTCTGCTGCGGCCCGAAGTAGTCGAAGCCGTCGGGGAACACCTCGGCCGCCGCCGTGCCCTCGGGGAACTCGACGCTCTCGAGGTTGCGGGGGATGGAGAACAGGGCCGTCTGCCCCGTCTTGGTGTCGATCGAGGCGACCATGAGCGTGTCCGGACGGGTCCCGGTGCGATCCGCACCGGCATCCTGCCCGAGCAGGAGGATGTTGACCCGTTCCTTGCCCGCCCAGGGATCCTTGCCGTCGGCCAGCGGATTGTCCCCGTTGCGCCCCCCGAACACCGTGTCGGACCCGAGCAGCCCCTGGTACGCCCACAGCGACTGGACGCCCCGACCGAACGGGACGGCGACGGCCACCACCATCAGTGCGGCGAGACCGAGGGCGACGAAGTGCTTGGCCCCGGCCAGACGCTGCTCGGTGGAGTGGGCGAGGTTCGCCAGCACGATCTGCAGGCCCCAGACGAGCCCGACGACCACGACCGTGACCATGGCCCCGATCAGCAGGCCGCGGTTGGTGATCAGCATCATGGCGTTGCGCAGCGGATCGCCCACCTGCATGAACGCCACGACGGATACGAGCGCGAGAGCGAGCAGCGCCAGGAGCACCCAGCCCAGCCGGCGCATCCGCGTGGTCAGCAGGCCCGCCCCGGGAAGGATGGAGGTCAGGACGGTCCAGAACGCCACCTTCGGCAGCGACCCGGAGTCGGCGTCCGGGGCGCCCTCGCCGTCCGCGTCGCGTCGGGTGCGCAGGGGGCGCCGACCGTCGGCATCCGCGGCGCCCTCGGAGGGGACCGCGGAGGACGCAGGATCGTCGGAGTCGCCGCCGGATGAGGGGGCACCGGGGCCGGCGGACGAGGCGGGACCACCGGGGGACGCAGGACCGTCGACGGCGGACGTCGGTCCCGCGGCCGCAGCCGCCTGCTGCCCCTCCGGGGCAACCGGTGCAGAGGGGACGGACGGTGCGGACTGCGCCGAGACGGGCGTCGTGCGTCCCGGGACGACGGTCGGGCCGCGCCCGCTCGAGTCGGGTTCGCCGCGCCGGTTCTGGCGCGCGGACTGCCCGCTGGACGAGTCCTCCGCCGTAGGGGCCTCGTCCGCCGGGCGCGATCCTGAGGGGAACGTCCGCGCCTGCGAGTAGTCCCGCGCGGCATCTCGCCGTTCGGCACCGAGGCCTTCGCTGGCACCCGGGGCGCCGGATCCGGCGCTGCTATCGGGGGTGATGGGCGGCGACGCGCCGGCGCCGGGCGCGAGAGGCTCGGCGGGGGATCGGGGAGCGTGCTCGCTCGACCACGCGTCGGGCTCCGGAGAGCCCTCGGCGGCGGACCAGGCATCGTGCTCCGACGTGGACGACGCCGACGATGCGGAACCAGCGGAGGACCAGGCGTCGTGCTCGCCGGCGGACGCGGGCCCGGCGGCGTCAGCCGAGCCGGCCGCGCCAGCGGCTCCGGCGGCTCCGGCCGCGGCAGATCCCTGGAGCGGGAAGGCGGCACGGCGACCACGGGCACGTCTCGGCGCGGATCCGGTCGGCGACTGCGGCTCGCCGGACGGCTGCCTTCCGACCGGCGACGACGGCGACTGCGAGCCGGGCGGCGGCTGCGCGCCACCCGAGTGCGGCTCGGCGGAGGGCTGCTCTCCGCCGGAGGACCGAGAGCCGGAGGACTGAGAGGCTGCGGTCTCCTCCGAACCGCCCGCGGGGGAATCGGGGAGGTCAGTGGCCGGCAGCTGCGCCGTGGGGGGCTCGGCCGCCGATGCGGGCTCTGCAGAGCCTCCGGAGGCCGGGGTCCCGCCGATCCACGTGCGCTTGGGTTTGCGGGCGCCGAAGGCGGCGTCACGATTCCTCTGCGCCTGGTCCGGCGGCAGGCTCGGGGAGTCGGCACGTCGGGCCGGATCTTGGTGTCTGCCGGACCGACGGCGCCGGCGCCGGGGGGCCGAGGGCGGGTCCGTCATGCACTACATCCTAGGTTCACGGCGTCGGATCCTCTCGCATGTCGCTGTGAGAACGTCGTGGAGGTCATGTGCAATATCCATCCGGGGTGCAACCGTATCCTGGTCCCATGCGCCTGATCCACACCCCGACGACGGACCTGACCTACGACGACTGCTTCTTCCTGCCGGCTCGTTCCGCGGTCACCTCCCGTTCCGACGTCGACCTCAGCAGCGACGACGGCACCGGCACCACCATCCCGCTGGTGGCCGCGAACATGACCGCCGTGACCGGCCGCCGGATGGCCGAGGTCATGGCACGGCGCGGCGGCCTCGCCGTGCTCCCGCAGGATCTCTCGCCGGAGCGGATCGACTCGATCGTGCGCTCGGTGAAGCAGCGAGACCTGCTCGTCGACCACCCACTCACGCTCACGGCGGACGGCACCCTGGGTCAGGCCGCGGAGCTGCTGCTCAAGCGCCCGCACCCCATCGTCGTCGTGGTCGATGAGCACCACCGCCCCCTCGGCGCCGTCTCCGCGGAGGAGATCGCCGGACGCGACTCCTTCGCCGCCGTGGGCGACGTGCTCAGCGAGGACGTTCCCATCCTCGGGACGGCGGACCTCGCCGTCGAACCCGCCGCACTGCACGGACGGATCGCCGCCACCCACCACGACGCCGCCATCGTCGTGGACGACGCACCCGGCCGGAGCGAAGGCGGAGGTGCCGGTGTGCTGCGGGGCGTCCTGACCGCCACCAGCGTGCTGCGCTCGACGATCTACCGCCCCGCCACCGACGACGCGGGCCGGCTGCGCATCGCCGTCGCCGTCGGCATCAACGCCGACGTCGCCACGCGGGTCCGCGACCTGGTCGATGCCGGCGTCGACGTGATCGTGCTGGACACGGCCCACGGCCATCAGGACCGCATGCTCGAGGCCCTGCGCAGCGCCCGCGGCGTGCTCGGGGACAGCGGGAGCACGCCCGTGCGCCTGGTCGCCGGGAACGTGGTCACTGCCGAGGGCACGCGCGAGCTGATCGAGGCCGGCGCGGACATCGTCAAGGTCGGTGTCGGTCCAGGCGCGATGTGCACCACCCGCATGATGACCGGCGTCGGCCGCCCGCAGTTCTCCGCAGTCCTCGAGTGCGCCGCCGAGGCCGAGCGGCTCGGCGGCCACGTGTGGGCCGACGGCGGGGTCCGCCACCCCCGTGACGTGGCGCTCGCGCTGGCGGCGGGCGCCTCCAACGTGATGATCGGCTCCTGGTTCGCCGGGACCTTCGAGTCCCCGGGCCAGATGCGCACCGACGAGAGCGGCCGCCGTTTCAAGGAGAGCTTCGGCATGGCCTCCAAGCGAGCCGTCTCCCATCGCACGGCCCACGAGGACGCCTTCGCCCGCGCCCGCAAGGGCCTGTTCGAGGAGGGCATCTCCACCTCCCGCATGTACCTCGCCGACGGTAGGGGAGGAGTGGAGGACCTGATCGACGAGATCACCGCCGGCGTGCGCTCCTCCTACACCTACGCGGGGGCCCGCACCACGGCCGAGTTCCGCGAGCGCGCCGTGATCGGGCTGCAGAGCGCCGCAGGCTATGCGGAGGGCCGGCCTGTCGCGGCGTCCTGGAGCTGAGCGCTAGGCTTCGACCATGACGACTCTCGTGATCGGTGGCGCCGGGTACATCGGATCGCACGTGGTGCGACTCCTCGTCGAACGAGGGGAGACGGTGGTCGTGGTCGACAACCTCTCCACCGGGATCGAGCAGCGCACCGAGGGTGCCGAGCTGCTCGAGCTCGACATCACCGCACCCGACGCCAGCGAGAAGCTCGCCTTCCAGCTGCGGGCCTCCGGCGCGGACTCGGTGATCCACTTCGCCGCGCACAAGCAGGTCGGCGAATCCGTCGAGAAGCCCGAGATGTACTGGCACGACAACATCGGCGGTCTCGCCAACGTGCTGGCCGCCTGCGCGAGCGCCGAGGTGCGCGACGTCGTCTTCTCCTCCTCCGCCGCGGTCTACGGGATGCCCGACGTGGACCTCGTGACCGAGGAGCTCGAACCCCGGCCCATCAACCCCTACGGCGCGACCAAGTACGTCGGTGAATGGATGCTGGCCGACGCCGAACGCGCCCACGGGATGCGCACCGTGGCGCTGCGCTACTTCAACGTCGCCGGCGCCGGCTGGCCCGAGCTGGCCGACACCGCTGTGATGAACCTGGTGCCGATCGTCCTGGACCGCCTCGAGCAGGGGAAGGCGCCCGTGGTCTTCGGCGACGACTACGACACCCCCGACGGCACCTGCATCCGGGACTACGTACACGTCCTGGACCTCGCCCACGCCCACATCGCTGCGCTGGACTACCTGCGCGGCGAGGATCGCCCCCACCGGGTGTTCAACGTCGGCACCGGCGAGGGCTCCAGCGTGCTGGAGGTCATCGACGCCATCGCCCGCGCCAAGGGTATCGAGATCACGCCCGAGATCGGTGAGCGCCGCCCCGGGGACCCCGCCCGCCTGATCTGCTCCGGGGACCGCATCGCCCAGCACCTCGGGTGGAAGTCCGAGCACGGGCTCGATGACATCGTCCGCTCGGCTGTCGAGGCTCGCTCCGCGACCGTGGAGCCCGACGTCGAGGCGTACCCAGGGGCCTGACCGCACATCCCCTCGGAGCCTGAGTCCGCTCGTCCAGAGACCTGACGGTGCCCACGCCGGCAGCCCATCCGCAGCCACCGCCCCGTCGGCGGATCGGCCATGCACGAGTGCTCAGGACGGGTGCTCAGGTGAGGTAGCGGTAGATCGGCTCGCTGGGGTCGATCCGTTCGATGTGCAGGTTCGAGGCCGCCATGCGAGACATCAGCGGTTCGAGGTCCGTGCGCTCGCCAATCTCGATCCCCACCAGCGCCGGCCCCTCCTCGCGGTTGTTGCGCTTGATGTAGTCGAACAGCACGATGTCGTCGTGGGGGCCGAGCACCCGGTCCAGGAAACGGCGCAGCGCCCCCGGCTCCTGGGGGAACGTGACCAGGAAGTAGTGCTTGAGGCCCTCGTGGACCAGGGAGCGCTCGACGACTTCGTGGTACCGGGAGACGTCGTTGTTGCCGCCCGAGAGGATGACGATGATGTCGCCGGTGCCCTCCGACGCGGCGTCGGCCGGCTCGCCGTCCACCTGACCTGTGCCGCCCTGTCGTGCGGTCGCTCCGGTTCCCCCGATCGCACCGGTGGACACGGCGGTCGCGGCCAGCGCTCCGGCGGGCTCGGCGATGATGCCGTCGACCTGATAGAGCTCGAGCATCTCGGTGCAGACGGCGCCCTCGTCGACCGTCGTCAGCTCGGGCTCGGCGGCCTGCACCATTCGCAGGGGGTCCGCGCCGACCCGGCGCACCGAGGCCCCGTCGACGAAGCGATCCATGTCCTGCAGGGTCACGGGGTGACCGGCCTCCAGCGCGGCGGCCATGGACGCCGCCCCGGCGGGTTCGACGCCGAGCATCCGCACTGACGGGGCGCGCTCGCGCAGCCAGGCGGCACAGCCGCCCAGCAGGCCGCCGCCGCCGACGGGGAGCACCATGGCGGCCGGCTCACGGCCGTGCTCGCTGCGCAGCTGTTGGACCGCCTCGAGCGCCACCGTGCCCTGTCCCGCCATGACCAGGGGGTCATCGAACGGCGGGACGGGGGTGGCGCCGGTGCGCTCGGCGTCCGCGGCCGCGGCCTCCGCCGCGTCGTCGAAGGTGTCGCCGATCAGCACCAGCTCGACGAGGTCACCGCCGATAGCGGTGATCCTCTCGCGCTTCTGCCGGGGTGTGGTGCCCGGGACGTAGATGCGGCCGTGGATGCCCAGGGATCGGCAGGCGTGGGCGACGCCCTGGGCATGGTTGCCCGCGCTCGCGGCCACCACGCCGGCCTCGCGGGCGGCCCGGTCGAGGGAGTCGAGGAACAGATGGGCGCCGCGCAGCTTGTACGAGCGCACCGACTGGAGATCCTCGCGCTTGAGCCACACCGGCACTCCGGCCAGATCGCTCAGCCGCTCGCTGCGCAGCAGGGGAGTGCGCCGCAGGGCCGGCTCGAGGCGCACGGCCGCGGCTTCGACGTCCTCGGCGGTCAGCGGCAGCGTCGCACCGGACGGCGCCGTCACGACTCCTCCTGAGCGGCCACCAGGGCGGTCGCCATCGCCGCCAGCCCTTCGCCGCGCCCCGTGAGGCCCAGAGCGTCCGTGGTGGTGCCTGAGACGGACACCGGAGCCCCGGCGGCCTCGCTCATCGCGGCGCAGGCCTCGTCGCGTCGGCGCGAGAGGTGCGGGCGATTGCCGATGACCTGCACCGAGACGTTGGAGACGGTGAATCCGGCCTCGCGGACCCGCCGGGCCGCCTCGGCGAGCAGACGCGCCCCCGAGGCCCCGGCCCACTCGGGCCGGTCGGTGCCGAAGTGCGCGCCCAGATCGCCGATCCCGGCTGCCGAGAAGAGCGCATCACAGGCGGCATGGCAGGCCACGTCGGCATCGGAGTGCCCGGACAGCCCGCGCTCGCCCTCCCAGTGCAGCCCCGCGACCCACAGCTCCCGCTGAGCACCCTCCGGGGCGAAGGCGTGCACATCCACGCCGATGCCCACGCGCGGCAGGCCGGGCGTCATTCCCCGCCCTGCGCGTCGATCCGGGCCAGCAGACGGTCGATGTCGTCGTAGGTGACCTGGGGGCTGGTGCCCAGCAGCAGGGGCATCCCCGACACCGTCGGGACGCCGAGAGCGGCCGGCAGATCCACGGTGCTGACGACGAGATCGGCGTGGAAATCCGCCGAGAGCAGGTCCATCACGGTCGCCTGGACGACGTGCGCGTCGCGGCCCTGGGAGGCGATGTGATCACGCACCTGCTCCGCGACGAGCGCGGAGGTGGCGATCCCCGCGCCGCACACGATGGCAATGGTGAGCATTCGATCTCCTGGACAGGTCGGAAGTGGGAGGCCGGCGGCCACGGACGACTGCGGTCCGCGGGCGTGACGGTGCCCGGGCGCCGGTCGATTCTGTCACGAGCAGGCTGAGCGGTCCACGAACGCTCCCGCGGACGTCTACGATGCCAGCGTGAATTCGTCCCGTCGCCACCGTTCCCGCCGGCGCGGCCGCGCCGCGGCAGTGGTGCTGGCCGGCGGGTCCGGCAGCCGGGTCGGCGCCGGGATCAACAAGGCCTTCCTGCCGCTGGCCGGGCGCAGCATCGCCAGCTGGGCGCTGAACACGCTGGCCACGGTCGAGGGCGTCGGGATCCTGGTGTTCGTGGTCCGGCCCGACGATCTCGAGCACGCGCGCTTCGTGGCCGGCCGCGAGACCGACGAGCCCCCCGAGATCATCACCGGCGGCGACACCCGCCAGGAGTCGGAGCTGCTGGCGCTGCGTCATCTGGCCGACCGCATCGACACCGGCGCGGTCGACACCGTCCTCATCCACGACGCGGCCCGGCCGCTGGTCTCCCACGGGCTCGCCGCCGCCGTGCTGCACGCCGCGCGGGAGAGCGGGGGAGCGGTCCCCGGGATGCCCGCCGTGGACATCGCACCCGTGGGCCGGCCCGGTCGCCTCGCCGCGGGGGACGGGTTCCGCCCGGACAGCCTGGTGCGGGTCCAGACCCCGCAGGGCTTCCACGCCGCCACGATCCTGGACGCCTACGAGGCCGCCGCCCGGGACGGCTTCGTCGGCACCGACACCGCCTCCTGCGCCGAGGCCTACACGGATACCCGCGTGACCTGGGTCCGCGGGGAGGAGACCAACTTCAAGATCACCTACGGCCAGGATCTGCTCCTGGCGCAGGACGTGGTGACCGCGCTAGGTTTGAGGACCGGGTGAGGAGGAGCTGATGTCCGTCCAGGAGAGCTTCCTGCGATGCACCGCCTGCGAGCAGGAGGCGGAGCACGTCGTCATCTATGCCGGGCGCTTCGTCTCCGAGATCCAGTGCACCGGCTGCGGAGCGCTCACGCGCCTGGACGTCTCCGACGCCTACCTTCCCGATCTCCGGCAGCGCATCTCCAGCAAGCCGGGTCGCCTCGTGCGTCGCCTGCGCAACGATCCCGGGGAGCTCGCCACCAGCCTCCCCCATCGCACGCTGTCGAAGCCGAAGCGGATGGTCGAGGAGTTCCGCACCGTCTGGCGCAGCCGACGACGAGGCTGACCACGCTGATGACGCCCGGTCCCGGCTGAGGCCGGCCGCCGCGCTGGGCCACGGCGCTGGGGGCACCGCGGGGGCACAGGTTCCCCTCGGGCGCTTCGCCGCCGCCGAAGGGATCCGATGCGCGGCCGTGCGAGCCCGTCAGGACCGTCGAGCGAGACCGTGGTGCTGCGAGGTGTCGCGCGCCAGCCCCAGGGCGATCTGCGCTCTCCACAGACTCAGCCGGTCCACGACCGCGAAGCCGGCATGGGAACCGTGGACGGTGCGCACCTCCGCCCCGTCGGCCAGGGCCGCGAGAATCTCGTCGTACGGCTCCGCGGAGGCGGCACCGGCTCCGACCCCGTCGGAATGACCCGGACGTTCCGTCTCCCCCGCGACGCGGGCCTCCGGCCTGGCCAGGGCGCGCTCGAGCGTCGCCCGGCGCAGCAGGCGCGGGCTCTGCATCGCTGCCACGCTCGAGCGGTCGATGTTGTGCAGGCCGTCGTGGTCGACGCCCTTGACGGAATCGGTCATCGCGACCACGGGGACCACGGCGTCGATGCCCGCCCCGAGCGCGGCGAGCACCTCGGTCACGACCGTCGCCGGGGTCAGGGCGCGCTCGGCATCGTGGATCAGCAGCAGGTCGTCGGTGGTCGCCGCGAGGGCGACGGAGAGGCTCGCGCGCCGGTCACCGTCGCTCGCGAGCACCTGTGCCCGGTCACCGAGGACGCGGCGCAGCGCGGGCACCGAATCGTGAGGGGCCACGACCACGGGCGAGGAGAGGCCCGCACCCTCGAGTGTGGTGAGCAGGCGTTCGATCAGCCGCGAGCCCCCGAGCATCTCCAGACAGGGCGCCACGGCCCCGTGGGAGGCGCCGGGAGCCAGTGGCGTACGGGCGAGGACGATCGGCCGCACCGGGGGCGTCGTCGGGGAATCCGGCACCGAGAAGATCCGGTTCAGGAGGCGAGGACCTCGTCGAGGATCGACTCGGCACTGGCCTCGTCGGTCTTCTCCGCGAGCGCCAGCTCGGAGACGAGGATCTGGCGCGCCTTGGCGAGCATGCGCTTCTCTCCTGCGGAGAGCCCGCGGTCCTGATCGCGGCGCCACAGGTCGCGCACGACCTCGGCCACCTTCTTCACGTCACCGGAGGCGAGCTTCTCGACGTTCGCCTTGTAACGACGGGACCAGTTGGTGGGTTCTTCGGTGTAGGGCTGGCGCAGCACCTCGAACACCTCATCGAGCCCCTGCTTGTCCACCACGTCGCGCACGCCGACCAGGTCGACGTTGTCGGCGGGGACCTCGATGGTCAGATCGCCCTGAGCGACCTTCAGCTTGAGGTAGGTACGATCCTCTCCCTTGACGATGCGGGTCTTGACCTCTTCGATGAGCGCTGCACCGTGGTGCGGGTATACGACAGTTTCGCCAACGGCAAAATTCATGTGGTGGGCCCCTTTCCGCGCATCAGTCTATCACCGGTG
>NZ_JBZXYT010000027.1:0-48811 GCF_059391765.1 Brachybacterium sp. SYSU DS0246
CGGCGCCCTGAGGGTCGCCGGCGCCGCTCCTGATGCCGTGACTGTGCGCCATCGATCAGATGGTGGCGGGGACGTCCTCGTCGAGGAACTCATCCTCGCCGAGCGCGGCTGCAGGCGCCTCGCTCACCTCGCCCTCGGGTGCGGCCTGTTCCGCGGCGTACTTCCCGACACCGAGGGTGCGCAGGATCTTCTCCTCGATCTCCACCGCCAGATCCGGGTTGTCCTTGAGGAACTGGCGGGCGTTCTCCTTGCCCTGCCCCAGCTGGTCCCCTTCGTAGGTGAACCATGCCCCGGACTTGCGGACCACGCCGTGCTCGACCCCGAGATCGATCAGCCCTCCTTCGCGGGAGATGCCCTCCCCGTAGAGGATGTCGAACTCGGCCTGCTTGAAGGGCGGGGCCATCTTGTTCTTGGCGATCTTGACCCGGGTGCGGTTACCCACGGAATCGGTGCCCGCCTTCAGCGTCTCGATGCGCCGGATGTCCATGCGCACGGAGGCGTAGAACTTCAGTGCCTTGCCGCCGGTGGTGGTCTCGGGGCTGCCGAAGAACACGCCGATCTTCTCGCGCAGCTGGTTGATGAAGATGGCGGTGGTGCCCGAGGAGGACAGGGCGCCGGCGAGCTTGCGCAGCGCCTGGGACATGAGGCGGGCCTGGAGACCCACATGCGAGTCGCCCATCTCGCCCTCGATCTCGGCCTTGGGCACGAGGGCCGCGACGGAGTCGATCACCACGATGTCGAGTGCGCCGGAGCGGATCAGCATGTCGGTGATCTCGAGGGCCTGCTCGCCGGTGTCCGGCTGGGAGACCAGCAGTGCGTCGATGTCCACGCCCAGCTTCTTGGCGTACTCCGGATCCATCGCGTGCTCGGCGTCGATGAACGCGGCGATGCCGCCGTTGCGCTGCGCGTTGGCCACCGCGTGCAGGGCGAGCGTGGTCTTGCCGGAGGACTCCGGGCCGTAGATCTCGACGATGCGGCCGCGGGGCAGGCCGCCGACCCCGAGCGCGGCGTCCAGGGCCACGGAGCCGGTGGGGATGACCTCGACCGGCGGCCTGGTGTCATCGCCCAGACGCATGATCGAGCCCTTGCCGAACTGGCGGTCGATCTGGGCGAGGGCGTTGTCGAGCGAGGAGCCGCGATCCTTCGAGGCTGTCTTCGGTGCAGGCATGAGCTTCGTTCCTTCCAAGGGGCCGGGAGTGCCGACGTATTGACCTTGCGGCCACACTAGGCGGCGGCCCCGACATCCGCCGCCGCCCCGATGTCCGTGTGGACGGATGAGGAGTGGGGAGGAAAGACGCGACCGTGCGGATGGTGCCGGGGAGACCGTCGATCCCCACCATACCGAACACGCGTTCGAACACGCGAGAGGATCGGTCGTGTCGCGGCGTGTCGCGCTCCGTCACGGATCAGCGCCGGATCAGGCCCGCCTCAGCGCCGTCGCTGCTCGGCGGGGACCTCCCAGCGCTGGGACTCGGGAACGTCCATGGCGTCGCACAGAGCGGTCCACACCAGACGCACCGCGACCCCGCGCTCGAGGGCCTGCTCGGCGGTCAGACCGCCGGTCTCCTCGAGCACGAGGTCGCGTGTGTAGGTGCGGGCCAGGACCGGGCCGAAGACGTGATCGGCCAGTTCCGTGAACTCGCTGCGCCGCACCTCAGCGGGCGCCGACCAGCGGGGCCGCGTCGTCGGCGAGACCCTCGGGCACGGTGTCGGGGATGCTGACGCGCTCGGCGACGGCGAAGCGGTCGGACACCTCGCGCAGGACGAAAGACAGCGGGAGGCCGAGAGCCTCGGTCACGGAGACCAGCAGTTCGCTGGAGGCCTCCTTCTGGCCGCGCTCGATCTCGCTGAGATATCCCAGGGATACACGGGCATCGGAGGACACCTGCCGCAGCGTTCGGCCCTGGGAACGGCGCGCATCGCGCAGGACGTCCCCGAGCTCCTGACGGAAAAGGACCATGGCCTTGCCTCCGTTCCTCTGGTTGATCTGATGATGGTGCACCCCGTGGGTGCGGTGCGTCGAAGTCATCACGATCAGAACAACGCGGCCACCCCCGTGAGTGTTCCCCAGAGTGTAGTGGCCTCGCTCCCAGCGCCCGCTGGGAATTGTGTATGGCGGACCTGGGAGCGCGACGTCCGCGCCACCGCGCCGGATCGATAGCGCTGACCGGCGGATTCGCTCAGTCCTCGAGTTCGGCTGCCAGCTCATCGAGCGCCGCCTCGACCGCCGCGGCCCGGATGCGCGCTCTTCCGCCGCTGAGATGCAGTTCACGCGTTCGCGTGCGGCCCCCGCGGCGAGCCAGGCCCAGGACCACGGTGCCCTCCGCGACGCCGCGCTCGTCCGGGCCGGGCCCGGCGACCCCCGTGGTCGCGACCGCGAGGTCCGTGCCATAGAGCTCGAGCGCTCCCTCCGCCATCGCCCACGCGACCTGCGCGGTCACCGCTCCCGTCTCGCGCAGCAGCCCGGCGTCCACGCCGAGCACCGCCGTCTTCGCGTCGTAGGAGTAGCAGGCCGCTCCCCCGGCGACCACAGCGCTCGCGCCGGGGACGTCCACCAGGCGCGCAACGACCGCTCCCGCGGTCAACGACTCGGCCGTGGCGATCGTCCATCCCCGCTCAGCGGCCCGCGCGATGACGACGGCCGGATCAGAGGCCATCGCCATGGCCCGGGCCGCCGGCGAGGGCCTCACGGCGCAGCCGCAGCCCGTCCTTCAGATTCACCAGTCCGGACCATACGGTCAGCACGACGGCCAGCAGCACCAGGGCCAGGCCGAGCCAGCGAGCCGGCTGCCACCACAGCTCGAACGGGATCAGGCAGAAGGTGATGGCGACGGTCTGGACCATGGTCTTCGCCTTGCCGGCCGCATTGGCCGGCAGCGCGCCGTACTTGAGGATCGTGAACCGCATGACGGTGATCCCGATCTCGCGCACCAGGATCAGGATCGTCATCCACCACGGCACGTACTCCCACACCGAGAGCATGATCAGCGCGGCCCCGGTCATCGCCTTGTCCGCGATCGGGTCCACGATCTTGCCGAAGTCGGTGATCAGGTTCCGGCTGCGCGCGAGGTGACCGTCGAGGTAGTCGGTGATCATGGCCAGGACGAACACCGCGGCCACGAGCAGCCGCCCACCGATCGACTCGGGGTAGAGCACGGCGAGCACCACCAGCAGGGGCACCATCGCGCACCGCACCATGGTGAGGATGTTCGCGATGTTCCAGAGCGGGACCGGATCCGTGCGGGGTGTGGTCATCGGTGCTCCTGCTGTGCGAGGTGGGCGGCGGGTGGCATCCGGCGGAGCCGGGTGACGCGGCGGGGTGGCGGGCCGGGGCCGCCGGGTCAGCGGCCCGTGAGGCTCCAGGCGTCCTCTCCGTCCCCATCATCCTCGTCGTAGTACTCGGTGGCGGGCTCGGAGCCGTCGTCGGCCAGCGGATCTGCCGCGTATCGGTCCCCGCCGTCGCCGATCCCGGGCGCTGCGGGGGCAGCTGGGTCTCCCTCCGCACCGGGTTCGAGCTCGACGGCCTGGTCGGCAGCGTACGGCTCGTCCGCGGCGGGCTCTGCGGTCTCCTCCCCGCGGATACGGGCCAGAGCCGTCCCCAGCTCGTCGGGATGGACCAGCACATCGCGGGCCTTGGATCCCTCGGAGGGGCCGACGATCTCCCGGGACTCCAGCAGATCCATCAGGCGGCCTGCCTTCGCGAAGCCCACGCGCAGCTTCCGCTGCAGCATCGAGGTCGAGCCGAACTGCGTGGTGACCACGAGCTCTGCCGCCTGCAGCAGCACATCGAGATCGTCGCCGATGTCGTCGTCGATCTGCTTCTTGGCCGCGACCACCGTGACGTCCTCACGGTAGTTGGGCTTCATCTGGGACTTGACGTGGTCGACGACCTTGTGGATCTCCGACTCGTTGACCCACGCACCCTGGACACGCATCGGCTTGGCCTTGCCCATCGGGTGGAACAGCGCGTCGCCCTGACCGATCAGCTTCTCCGCGCCTACCGAGTCGAGGATGACCCGGGAGTCCTGCAGGGAGGAGGTGGCGAAGGCCAGGCGGCTGGGGACGTTGGCCTTGATGATGCCGGTGACGACGTCGACCGAGGGTCGCTGGGTGGCCAGGATCAGGTGGATGCCGGCCGCACGGGCGAGCTGGGTGATGCGCTGGATCGACGCTTCGACGTCGCGCGGGGCGACCATCATGAGGTCGGCGAGCTCATCGACGACGACCAGCAGGTACGGGTACGGCGCGAGTCGGCGCTCGCTGCCCGGCGGCGGGGTCAGCTCGCCGGCGCGGACGGCCTTGTTGAAGTCATCGATGTGCTTGTACCCGAAGGTCGCGAGGTCGTCGTAGCGGGCGTCCATCTCCTTGACCACCCATTCCAGGGCTTCGGCGGCCTTCTTGGGGTTGGTGATGATCGGAGTGATCAGGTGCGGGATGCCCTCGTAGATCGTCAGCTCGACGCGCTTGGGATCGACCAGGACCATGCGTACCTCTTCGGGAGTGGCACGCATGAGGATCGAGGTGATCATCGAGTTGACGAAGCTGGACTTCCCGGCACCGGTGGCACCAGCGACCAGCAGGTGCGGCATCTTGGCGAGGTTCGCGACCACGTAGCCGCCCTCGACGTCCTTGCCCACACCCATCACCAGCGGGTGCTCGTTGCGATGGGCGACGGAGCTGCGCAGCACGTCGCCGAGGACGACCGTCTCGCGGTCCGTGTTGGGGATCTCGATGCCGATGGCCTTCTTGCCCGGGATCGGCGAGAGGATGCGCACGTCCGCACTGGCCACGGCATAGGAGATGTTCTTGTCGAGTGCCGTGACCTTCTCGACCTTGGTGCCCGGAGCGAGCTCGATCTCGTACCGGGTCACCGTCGGCCCCCGGGAGAAGCCGGAGACCTCGGCGTTCACGTTGAACTGCTCGAAGACCTCCATGAGCGCGGCCACGACCTGGTCATTGACCTCGGACCGCGTCTTGTGGGGCGGGCCTTCGGTCAGGAAGGAGGACTCGGGCAGGGTGTAGACGACGTCGCCGGCGAGCTCGAGCTGCTCGCCCGCCCGGGGCAGGTCGCCCATCGGCGGCTCGATCAGGTCGGGCTCCGACTTCTCCGGCTTCTGCTGCGTCGCGGCGGGCCGGGAGGCGGCCGCGCTGCGGGCAGGCTTGGTGGCGCCGGCCGCCGCGGCGGCACCCGGGGCGCCGGCGGGCATCGGGGTGGTCGCGTCAGGGGCGCCCTTCGCGTCCTTCCCCGGGAAGGTCTTGGCACGGTGATTCTCGTCCTCCACCACGTCGAAGACCTCTGTCGAGTCGACCGGGGCCCGGCCACGGCCGGCTCCGCGGCGCTTCTTCTTCGCCGTGGCCGCCGCGGCGTCCTCGGCGGTCACTCCCTGCTCGAAGGCCTCGTCCCCGGCGTAACCGAAGCTCTCGTGGTCGCGACCCGCTGCCTCCGCCTCGGCCTTCTCCTTGCGGCTGCGGCGACGCGGACGCCCGGCGGGCTGAGCCTCGGTCGCCTGCTCGTGGACCTCCGGATCGACTCGGCGCGGGCGCAGGCCGAAGGCGACGCGTTCGGCGTCCTCCTCCTCGCTGCGGCCGACCATCACCTCGTAGACATCGCGCACGCGCGAGGGGATCGACTCGACGGGGGTGGCGGTCAGGACCAGGATCCCGAAGGCGATCACCACGGAGTGGATGACGATGACGGCGACCGGGGGCAGCAGCGCCTCCAGCGGAGCTGCTGCCAGATACCCGAGGACTCCTCCTCCGCGAGCGAGGTTGTCGATCCCGTCCGCCGGAGCCGGCATGCGCGCGGAGACGGAGGCGATCGCCGAGATCGCGGCCAGCAGGAGCGCGATGCCGATCGCGATGCGCGAGTTGGCCCGGACCTGATCCGGGCGGCGGAACATCCGGATCGCCCAGCCGGCCGCCAGCAGCGGGATCACCATGGAGGAGATGCCGAAGGTCCCGGCCACCACGGTGTGCACCGCGCCGAACACAGGACCGCCCAGCTGCCACCACTCGACGACGGCCACCAGGGTCGCGATGAGCATCAGGAACAGGGCGTAGCCGTCGCGCCGCTGCTCGGGGGCGACCTCCCAGCGCGCCACACCGATGGAGCGGATGAAACCGCCGACCATCCGGGCGATCGCCAGATAGCCGGAGCGCACTGCGCGCACCGGCAGGGGAAGCGTCGACGGGTCGTGGGCCGCGGAGCCGGCGGTGCGCGAGCTACCGGCAGCCGAGGTCCGTGACGAGCCTTTCGACGCACGTGCGGGGGAAGACGTACGTGTCGCCATGGCACCAGGGTACCGTCCAGCTCGGCCCCAGCCCGGGAGGCTGGGCCTGCGATCAGGCGCTATCTCACCGCTCGCAAGCTCGCAGCACGTCGATCAGGCTGTGCCTAACGTCCTGATCTCCTACCGCTCGCAAGCTCGCAGCACGTCGATCAGGCTGTGCCTAACGTCCTGATCTCCTACCGCTCGCAAGCTCGCAGCACGTCGATCAGGCTTCGATCACGATGGGGATGATCATGGGGCGGCGGCGCAGGCGCTGGGAGACGTAGCGGCCGACGACGCGGCGCATGATCTGCTGCAGCTGGTGGGTGTCACGGCGGTTGGACTGATCGGCCACGGCCTGCTCGAGCGCCTTGACGATCTCGGGACGGATCTTCTGGAAGACCACGTCGTCCTCGGCCACGCCGCGCGCGTGGATCTCGGGGCCGGCGATGAGCGAACCGGTCTCCGAGTTGACCACGGCGAACAGGGAGATGAAGCCCTCGTCCCCGAGGATGCGGCGGTCCTTGAGATCCGCTTCGGAGATCTCGCCGACGCTGGAGCCGTCGACGTACACGTAGCCGTTGGGCACCTCACCGACGACCTTCGCGACGCCGTCCTTGAGATCGACGACGTGACCGTCCTTGGCCAGGACCACCCGCTCCGGCGGCACACCGGTGGCTTCCGCGATCTTGCCGTTGGCGATGAGGTGGCGGACCTCGCCGTGGATCGGCATCACGTTCTTCGGGCGCACGATGTTGTAGCAGTACAGCAGCTCGCCGGCACTGGCGTGACCGGAGGTGTGCACCTTCGCGTTGCCCTTGTGGACCACCTCGGCGCCGAGCGCCATCAGGCCGTTGACCACACGGAAGACCGCGTTCTCGTTGCCCGGGATCAGCGAGGAGGCGAGGACCACGACGTCCCCGGGGCCCACGCTGACGCGGTGGTCGCGGTTGGCGATGCGGCCGAGCGCCGCCATCGGCTCGCCCTGGCTGCCGGTGCACATCAGCACGACCTGCTCATCGGGCAGGTTGTCGATGCGCTTGACGTCCACCAGGATGCCCTCGGGCACATCGAGGTACCCCATGTCCGCGGCGATGCCCATGTTGCGCACCATCGAACGGCCGACGAAGGCGACCTTCCGCCCGTGGGCGGCGGCCGCATCGAGCACCTGCTGGACGCGGTGGACGTGACTCGAGAAGGAGGCGACCACGATCTTCTGGCGTGCGCGGCCGAACACCGCGTCCAGGGTGGGTCCGATCTCCTTCTCCCCGACGGTGAACCCGGGCACCTCGGCGTTGGTGGAGTCGGTCATGAACAGATCCACGCCGGCCTCGCCGAGGCGTGCGAAGGCGCGCAGGTCGGTGATCCGGCCGTCCAGCGGCAGCTGATCCATCTTGAAGTCGCCGGTGTGCAGGACGGTACCGGCCGGGGTGGAGACATGGACGGCGAGCGCATCCGGGATCGAGTGGTTCACGGCGACGAACTCGCAGTCGAACGGGCCGAAGCTCTCCTGCTGGCCCTCCTTCACCGCGTAGGTGAAGGGCTTGATGCGGTGCTCCTTGAGCTTCGCCTCGATGAAGGCCAGGGTCAGCTGGCTGCCGATCAGCGGGATGTCGGGCTTCATCCGCAGCAGGTAGGGCACCGCGCCGATGTGGTCCTCGTGGCCGTGGGTCAGCACGATCGCGGCGACGTCGTCCAGGCGATCGCTGATCATGTCGAAGTCCGGCAGGATCAGGTCGACCCCGGGCTGGGCGTCCTCGGGGAAGAGGACCCCGCAGTCGACGATGA
The DNA here is from genome assembly GCF_059391765.1 of Brachybacterium sp. SYSU DS0246. Lineage (NCBI taxonomy): Bacteria > Bacillati > Actinomycetota > Actinomycetes > Micrococcales > Dermabacteraceae > Brachybacterium > Brachybacterium sp. SYSU DS0246. Next base: position 8,058 of record NZ_JBZXYT010000027.1, read on the forward strand.
GCAGCCTGCCCTCGAACTCGAGCACGGACATGTTGCGGCCGACGTCCCCCAGCCCGCCCAGCGGGGTGACCCGCAGGGTGCCGCGCTTCAGCTTCGGCGGCTGGTTCAGTCGGTGGGAATACGAAGTGGTCATAGAGGCCTCCGAGCCTTATCGCGTGGGGGGTACGCCGTCGGCCGCGTCCAGCGCGGCGGCGAGCGCGCGCAGCTGGTCGGCATCGGCAGGAACATGGGGGCCGCGCATGGCCGCGTGGGGCAGCACGCCCTGCAGGGCGAGAGCGGCCTTGGCGGCGACGGCCCCGGGGATGTGATTCATGATGGCCTCGACCACGGGGGCGAGGCGGTTGTGGGCGTCGCGCGCGGCGACGAGGTCGGACCGGTCCACGGCCTCGACCATCTGCTTCTCGAGGTCACCGGCGACCTGGCCGACGACGGAGACCATGCCCGCGGCGCCGATCGTCAGCCACGGCAGGTTCAGGCCGTCCTCACCGGAGTAGTAGGCGAGCCCTGTCTCCGCCATCACCCGGGTGGCCTGGAGCAGGTCCGCCTTGGCGTCCTTGACCGCCAGAATCCGATCGTGCTCGCCCAGGCGCAGCAGCGTCTCGTAGGCGAGCGCGGCCCCCGTGCGGCCGGGGATGTCGTACAGCATGACGGGCAGGTCGGTGGCGTCGGCGACCGCGGTGGTGTGCGCGATGATGCCGGCCTGGCTGGGCTTGGAGTAGTACGGGGTCACCACCAGCAGCCCGTCCAGGCCGAGCTCGGCGTGCGCGCGGGCCAGGTCGATCGAATGGGCCGTGTCATAGGTGCCCACCCCGGCGACGACCTTGATCTCGGGGCCGACGGCCGCACGCACGGCGCGGGCGAGCTCGATCTTCTCGACGTCGGTGAGGGTCGGGGCCTCTCCGGTGGTGCCGGAGACCACGATGAGATCGTTGCCGTGCTCGCTGACGTGCGCGGCCAGCGCCTGGGCGGCATCGAGGTCGATCTCGTGGGCGTCCTCGGTGAACGGAGTGACCACAGCGGTCCCCACGGTGCCGAAGGGCCGCAGGGGGCGCGAATCGGGGCTGGTCATGGTCTCCTCCCGGAAAAGTCGTGGTCCCCGGAGCCTAGTCCAGGCCGGGCCGCGGTCTGTGCCCTCACGCGGGGCCGAGATCGACCAGGATCGCCAGCGGAGTGCGCTGGCGGCCCTGGCCGAGGGGGTTGTCGGCGAACGTCGCCTCCAGGCGCTCGTTCGCGGTCGTCACGTCCGACCCCAGCACGTTGCGGCCGATGTCGTTGGCGTCCATCACGACCGTGCCGGTGAAGCTGTCGCGCACGGCCGCCGGGATCTCGGCGCCGCGGATGGCCGCCGAGATCCGCGCGGAGACGGCGTCGGGATCCTTCGGCGGCAGCTTCGCCGAGACGTTCGAGGGGAAGGCGGAGTACGGGGTCGGCCCGTCGATCGCTCGGACGTCGGCCCCCACCACGTGGTAGAAGAGCCCGCGCTTGCCGATCAGTTTGCCCGCGGCTCCGGCCGCCGAGGCGGCGACCACCCGGGGCAGTCCGACCTCGCGCACGGCCAGCTCCATGGTGGTGGGATCGCCCAGTCCGATGCCGGCCGGCGTGCGGGTGACGAACCGGCTGAGGACCCTCGCGGCGGGGCGCGGCGTGATCTCCCAGGTGAACCACGAGCGGCCCTGGGCGATGGCGATGATCTTCTCGCTGATCACGAAGTACCACGGCGCGCCGGCAGGGAGGGCATCGGCAGGGAGGGAGGCGGCGAACCGCTCGACGTGCTCGCGGACCCGCGCCTCGATGTCATCGCCGCGGGCGACCAGCTCGGTCTGCAGCGGGAAGCGGCGCCAGATATGGCCGTCGGCCTCCGAGACCAGGTCGAGCTGCTTGCCCGGGTTGGCCGTGTAGTCGCTCTTGGCCTCGGCCGCCTCGTCCGGATCCGCGGTCGGCGCGGTCGTCGTCCGTGCGGCGCGGGCCGCAGCAGGCTCAGCAGGCCCACCAGAGCCGGCCGGGCCACCCGGCTCAGCCAGGGTGGAGCTCTCGGGGGCGTCGATGTAGGTGCGCAGCCACAGCTCGAGGTTCAGCAGGCGCCAGAAGACGCCCGTGTCGTGGGTTCCCGGGTTCGCCAGGAAGTCGTCGAACAGGGCCAGCACGCTGGGGGCGTCGACATAGGGCCGATCGGCGAAGCTCTCCGAGGCGAAGATCTCCCGCACGGCCGGGCCGAGGGCGCGGAGCCACTCGTCCTCGGCGGAGGCGAGAACGCCGGCTCCTGCGGCACCGGCGCCGGCATCGGCATCGTGTCGGCCCCGAAGGTCGGTGCTCGCACCGGGCACGATCCCGTCCATCGCCTCACGCAGGATCCCGCAGCCGCGCCCGCCGGCGAGGAAGGCCGACTCCTCGAGGGAGAACAGGAAGGCCAGCAGCTCCTTGTCGAGGAAGGGCAGGCGCCCCTGGACCCCGGAGCGCCTCGAGAACCTGTCGTGCTCGCGCAGCAGCGCCGGCAGCGAGGTGCGGAACACGTCCTCCAGCAGCCGCTGCTTGAGGTTGTCCTGGACGAGGCTGAGCGTCTCGGCGCTGTGCTCCTCCACGAAACCGGAGTTCAGCAGCGCGTCGACCGGCACCGCGGCGCGTCCGGAGCCCCGCCGCGCGGCCGCGCGCAGGAGGTCACGGGAGGCGGCGAGCTCACGGGCCAGCGGGGCGAGTCTCCTGTGGCGGCGCAGCTGTCGCAGGTACACCCGGTGATGTCGCTCGTCCCCGGCCATCGTCTGGCTCGCTCCGAGGCCGTCCAGCAGCGCCGTGACGTGCTGGCCGGCCTCGCGAAGGACCGCGTACCGCGCATACGGAGCGCTCGAGGCGGCCGGCTCCCCCTGGGCGCGGACCGCCTCGCGGAGGTCCTCGAGGTCGTCCCCGGCGCCCGTGCGCACCTCGTGTGCGGCGATCTGGTCCTGGTAGTCGGCGAGCAGGGAGTCCACGTCGGAGGCATCCTGGTCGACGGCGCCGGTGGGGGTCGCGCGGAGAACGTGCTGGCGGGCACCGACGGCGCTGTATGCCTCGTCGTCGGGCTCCTCGCGCAGGTGGCGCGCGATCACGGCGGCGATCGCCGAGGAGCCCAGGTCGCCGGAGACGGAGGTGCCCACGGTCCCGTCGGAGGGCAGGCGCAGACGGATCGCGCGCTCGAACCGCTCCCGGTACTCGGCGACGGTGTCCTGGTCGACGGGCCGGCCGGGGCGCGCGGCGATCCGGCGCAGCTCCTCCTGCAGGCTCGAGAACTCGGTCACCGCGGCGGACGCTGTGCTGCCCGTGCTGTCCGTGATGATTCGCAGGACCTGGCCGGGCAGGAGCCGGCGCACACCGTCGAAGAAGGTCCGGGAGTCCTCGTCGTGAACGCCGAACTGCAGGTAGCGGTAGACGGTGCGGTCATCCGGTGCGGCCTCGAACTGCTCCGCGGCCAGCAGGGCGGAGATCTCGGACGCGAAGAGGAGCTGGGGACCTCGCCCGCCGTCGCCCAGCCAGTAGTAGAGGGGTTTGATCCCGACCTGGTCGCGAGCCAGGACGAGCTCGCCGGTCTGCGTGTCGTGGATGGCGAGCGCGAACATGCCGTTGAAGCGGTCGTAGGCGGCGGTGCCCCATTGCGCGTGCGCCGCCAGCACCACCTCGGTGGCCGTGTCGGTGCGGAAGCTGTGGCCGAGCTGCTCGAGCTGCGTACGCAGCTCCCGGTGATTGTGGACCTCGCCGTCGTGGACGATCGTGTACCGGCCGTCCGGTGAGGCCATCGGCTGAGTGCGGTCCGGGCTGCGGTCGTTCGGCTCACGATGCACCAGAGCGGCCTGGTCGGTGACGACGAGGGCCTCGTCCTCCGGGACGGTGCGGGCCCCGTCGTGGGCCAGGGCGCCGGCCATCCGCCGGGCGATGCCCTCGGTGTCGGCGCCGAATCCGTAGCTGCCGGAGATTCCGCACATGGGACGAGTCCTTTCGAGGGGGACGGCACCGGTCATCGGCCCGGCGCTGCAGCAGCCGCTCGGCGCCGCGCCACAGGTGAGGGTCGGGCCGAGGTCGGCAAGCCGCCTGAGCTTATCAACGCGGTCCCGGCGCACAGGCCCGACGCGGCGAGGCGTCTCAGCTGCCGCGGCGCGAGAGCACGAGGTCCCCGTCGCTGACGCGGATCTCGAGGTCGTCCAGCGACGTGACCAGGGCGTCCGCGATCGGCGCCAGATCCGCGGCCGGGGTGGTGCTGGTCACCGCGACGGTACGGGCACCGGCGTCCGCGCCGGATCGCAGGCCGCCCACGGAGTCCTCGACGACGATGCACGCGCCGGGTTCCGCCCCGAGACGCTGGGCACCGAGGCGGTAGGGCTCCGGGTCCGGCTTGCCACGGGTGACCTGGTCCGCGGTGACCATGTCCGGTGGGACGGGCAGACCGGTCGTGGCCCAGCGGGCCTCGAACAGGGGCGCGGTGCAGGAGGTCACGATGGTCCAGGTGGCCCGGCCCAGCTCCTCCGCAGCGGCATCGAGCTCGCGCAGCAGCCGCTCGGCGCCCGGCAGGGTGAGGATCGAGCCGACGTCGGCGATCTCGAGCGCCTCGACGCGGGCGTGGGCCTGGTCACGCTGTTCCTCGGTGAGCTCGGGTAGCAGCTCCGCGAGGACCTGGCGGGCCGGCTTGCCGTGCATGTCGTGGCCGAACTCGACGCCGGCGTCGTACTCGCGCAGCAGCGTGTTCCAGGCGCGTTCGACCGCCGGTCCGGAGTCGATCAGGGTGCCGTCCATGTCCAGCAGCAGCGCTCGCGCGCGCAGCGGGAGCTCATCGACAGGAGTGGGCACGTCAGGAGTGTCCGGGGTGGCCGTCATGGCCCTACGTTCTCACATCGCGAGGCGGACGCGAAGGCAGTGTCCTCCCTGGTGACCGTACAGTGTCGACCATCATGACGACCGCTTCCTCCTCGGCCGGCCACAGCGGACCGGAGCTCCCCCTGCGGCTCCGTGCGATACGCCGCACCGGATTCTCGATCGGCCTCGCGACGGGCCTGTACGGCATCTCCTTCGGAGCACTCGCGACGGCCTCGGGGCTGGACGTGTGGCAGGCGATGGTGCTGTCGGCGGTGATGTTCACCGGGGGCAGCCAGTTCGCCTTCGTCGGCGTGATCGGCGGGGGCGGCTCCGCCGCCGGGGCGGCCATCGCCTCGGTGCTGCTGGGGGTGCGCAACACGCTGTACGGGCTGATCCTCGCGCCGTCCTTCGCCCGCGGCGGATGGCGGGGTCTCGCGCGGACGCAGCTGACGATCGACGAGTCCGCTGCCCTGGCCGCCTCCGGCACCACCGACGAGGAGAGGCGCGCCGGCTTCTGGGCCGCCGGTCTGTGCGTCTATGCCTTCTGGAACCTGTTCTCCCTGGTCGGCGCGGTCGCGGGGCAGTATGTCGCGGATCCCGGGGCGTGGGGGCTCGACGCGGCGGCCGCCGGAGCGTTCCTGGCCCTGCTGTGGCCGCGGCTGCGCGGCGGCGATGCCGTGGCGATCGCGGTGGCCGGTGCCTTCGTCGCCCTGCTGTCCACCCCTGTGCTGCCCTCGGGGCTGCCCGTGCTCGCCGCGGCCCTGGTAGCCGTCGTCGCAGGGCTCCTGCCGTCGCGGCGGGGCAGTGCAGAGCGCCCCCACCGTCCCGAGGAGGAACGCCGATGAGCACGCTGTGGATCGCGGTGATCGCCGCCTCGGTCATCTCGTTCGGCCAGAAGTGGCTGGGCTACCAGGCGCCGCCGGACGTGCTGGAGCGTCCTCGGGTCGCGCGCATCACGTCCCTGCTGCCGATCGCGCTGCTGGGTGCGCTGGTGGCGACGCAGACGGCGACCAGTGGAACGGAGATCGTCCTGGATGCGCGTCTGGCGGGTCTGGGCGTCGCGGTGGTGCTGCTGGTGCTGCGCGCACCGTTCCTCGTGGTCGTGCTCGGTGCGGCTGTGGCCGCGGCGGGGCTGCGCGCCCTCGGATGGGCCTGACCCGCCCGGCCCTCTAGCGGCCGCGCTGCTCCTCGATCGCGCGCCGGGTCGCCATGCGGGCGCCCTTGCGGTCACGCAGCGCGTCATAGGCGAGGGCGAGGCGGAACCAGGCGCTCCAGTCGTGCTCGGCGCCGTCCTGGATCGCGGCCCGGGCGGACTCGAACTCCGCTCGAGGGTCGTCGGGGATCGCTCCGGGCGGCGGTGCGTAGCGTTCGGCGAGGCGCCCGGAGGCGAGGCCGAACAGCACCTCGCGCCACGTCACCCACACGCTGAGGCCGAGCAGGATCGCGATGCCGAGGGCCAGGCCGTAGCCGAGGGCGCTGCCGGCGCGGGCGAAGCCGACGGCTATCCACCCCAGTCCGTAGCAGTACGCCGCGGTGATGAGGACCAGGACGGCGACGAAGAGTTGCTGACGCATGGAGGTTCGCGTGCTCAGCCGAGCTCGAGGTAGCCGTCGAGCCCCACGGTGAGTCCGGGGTGCGCGGCGACCTCGCGGATGCCCAGCAGCACGCCGGGCATGAAGCTGGCGCGGTCGAAGGAGTCGTGGCGGAGCTGGAACTGCTCCCCCGGCCCCCCGAACTGGACGACCTCGTGGGCGACCAGTCCGCGCTGACGGACCGCGTGGACGTGGATGCCGTCGATGACGGCCCCGCGGGCGCCCTGCGGATCCTTCTCGGTCGCGTCCGGGACCGGGCCGAGGCCGGCGGCCGCCCGGCCGCGGGCGATCGCCGCGGCGGTGTGCGTGGCGGTCCCGGAGGGGGCGTCGAGCTTGTTCGGATGGTGCATCTCGATGATCTCGGCGCTGTCGTAGTAGCGGGCAGCGACCTCCGCGAAGCGCATGGCCAGCACGGCGCCGATCGCGAAGTTCGGCGCGATCAGGACGCCCACCCCGTCGGCCTCCTCGAGCTGCGTGCGCACTGCGGCCAGGGAGTCCTCGGTCCAGCCGGTGGCGCCGACGACGGCGTGGACCCCGTGCTCGATCAGCCAGCGGACGTTGTCGCCGGTCGCGGCCGGCACGGTGAGATCCACCGCGACCTGCGCCCCGGCCTCGGTGATCGCGGAGAGGTCGTCGTCGCGACCGATGCGGGCGACGAGTTCGAGGTCCGGTGCCTCGTCGATCGCACGGCATGCCTCGGTGCCCATGCGCCCTCCGGCGCCGAGCACGGCCACGGGCACGGTGGTCTGGTCTGTCTGGGTCATGGCGTGCTCCTCGATCGTCGGCGGATGGCGGATAGATGATAGTGAGCTGGTCGGGCGATCGGAGTGCGGTGGCCGAGCTGGACGGCACCGGAGGACGGCCCGGAATGCTCGGCTCCCGGCTCGTCGGGGTCAGCTCTCGGGGCCGACCTCGACCCGGGTGCTGAAGGACGTGGACAGGCGGGCGGCGAGATCGCGCACCGCGGCGGCATCGACGCGGCCGATCTTCTCCAGCGTCTCGTCCACGCTCGAGTAGGTGCCGTGGACGAGCTCGATGGTGCCCAGGCGGCCCATGCGACTGCTGGTGTCCTCCAGCCCCAGCGCGAAGGAGCCGGTGATCTGACCGCGAGCGCGGGCGAGCTCGTCCTCGTCGACGCCCTGCTCTCCCATCCGTGCCAGCTCGGCGCCGAGGAGCTCGACCACCTCGGTGGTCCGGCCCGGACGGCAGGCCGCGTAGAGGCCGAACAGCCCGGCATCGCGGTATCCGGAGCTGAAGGAGTACACCGAGTAGGCCAATCCGCGCTGCTCTCGGATGTTCTGGAACAGACGGGAGGACATGCCACCGCCGAGGATCGACATCAGCACCGACATGGCGTGGCGCTCCTCGCTGACCGCCGTGATCCCCTGCCCGCCGAGGTAGATGTGGTTCTGCTCGGCGGGCCGCAGCAATCGGTGCGGATCGATGCCGGCGACGTTCGCGACCACGCCGCCGCCGGACTCGCCTCCGGCGGCGTCGGTTCGCAGCCGTCGCGCGGGCAGGGCGCCGGGCTCGAGTCTCCATCCACCGCGGCGCAGGCCCGCCTGCACCAGCTCGGCGAGCTCGTCGTGGTCGATGTCGCCGACGGCCGTGACCACCAGGTTGCCGGGCCGGTAGTGCTCGGCCCAGTGGGCGCGGACGTCCTCGATGCTCAGCGCGTTCACGCTCTCGGCGGTGCCGCCGACGGGACGGCCGATCGCCGTGTCGGGCCCGAGGACGTCGGCGAGGAAGGTCTCGTAGCCGATGTCGGTCGGGTCGTCCTCTGCCATGGCGAGCTCTTCGAGGATCACCTCGCGCTCGGTGGCCAGGGCCTCCTCCTCGAGGCGGCTGGCGGTGATCATGTCGGTCAGGACGTCGACCGCCCTGGGAACGTCCGCTGAGCGCACACGCCCGAAGTACAGGGTGTGCTCCTTCGCCGTGATGGCGTTGGAGTCGCCGCCGACCTCGTCGAACGCCGTGGCGATGTCCATCGCGCTGCGGCGGTGGGTGCCCTTGAACATCAGGTGCTCGAGCACGTGGGTGGAGCCGGCATGCTGCGGCAGCTCGTCGCGGGAGCCGACCGGCAGCCAGAGCCCGATGGTCGCGCTGCGCACGCTGGGATCGGTCTGGGTCAGCAGCCGCACGCCGCCGGGCAGGATGCTGCGGCGCACGCCGGTGGCGGCATCGAGCATCACATCGGACGCGGGGTCGTCGAAGGCGAGGTCGGAAGGCATCGATTGATTCTCCCACGGGCCGGAACACCCCGGGGGAACCGCTCCGAGGCGCCGGGAATCGGGGGGTGCACGGCGGCACCGGAGAGACGGCGCTTCCTCGACTCCGTCGGCGAGGGCGGGAGCAGAGATGAGGAGTTCAGGGCACCACGATGTGCTGTCGGCCATCGATGAGCTCACGGACGATGTCCAGATGGCCCGCGTGCACGGCGGTCTCCTCGAGCATGCGCAGGAGGATGCCGCGGCCGTCGGCCATGATCGGCCCGTCGAACACACTCGCGGGCGGTCGCCAGCGCGGCGGCTCGGCGAGGTCGACGCGCGCGAGGACCTCGTCGGAGCGCTCGATCTCCTCGCGGTACCGGGAGATGGCGTCCCGCCCGGAGGCCGGGCCGTCTCTCCATCCGTCGCACAGTCCCTCGATCGCTCGGGGCTGGGCATCGAGCACCGCGGAGATCCAGAACCTCTCGTCGTCGAAGGTCAGGTGGCCGAGCAGCTGCGTGATCGACCATCCCGAGGGCACATGGACCTCGGCCATCCGCGCATCGTCGAGACCGTCGACGGCCGCCAGCACATGGCCTCGCTGCTCGGTCAGCAGCGCGATCAGATCAGGATCGTGCATGGATGCTCCTCAGCGTCGTGCCGTCGCGCGTCCATCACATCAGGTCCCACCCGAACGTGGAAGCCCTGGAACGACGGACGGGCGGCACCCCCGCAGGGATGCCGCCCGTCCGTCGTTGCCGGATCACCCGGCGAGGATCACTCCTGGCCGGCGTCCTCGGCCGGCTTCTCGTCGCCCTGCTCGTCCTTCTCGTCCTCGATCACGCCGAGGGAGATCTTGCCGCGGGCGTCGATCTCGCGGATCTCCACCTCGATCTTCTGACCGACCTTGGCGACGTCCTCGACGTTCTCGACCCGCTTGCCGTCGTTCAGCTTGCGCAGCTGGGTGACGTGGAGCAGGCCGTCCTTGCCCGGGGTGAGGGAGACGAACGCGCCGAAGTCGACCACACGCACCACGGTGCCGAGGTAGCGCTCGCCGACCTCCGGGACCATCGGGTTGGCGATGGCGTTGATCGCGGAGCGGGCGGCCTCGGCCGAGGGGCCGTCGGTCGCACCGATGTACACGGTGCCGTCGTCCTCGATCGTGATGTCCGCGCCGGTGTCGTCCTGGATCTGGTTGATCATCTGGCCCTTGGGGCCGATGACCGCACCGATCTTGTCGACGGGCACGGTGACCGCGAGCACGCGCGGAGCGTGCGGGCTCATCTCGTCGGGCGTATCGATCGCCTCGTTCAGCACGCCCAGGATGGCCAGGCGGGCCTCACGGGCCTGCGACAGCGCGCCGCCCAGCACCGAGGCGGGGATGCCGTCGAGCTTGGTGTCCAGCTGGATCGCCGTGACGAACTCGGAGGTGCCGGCGACCTTGAAGTCCATGTCGCCGAAGGCGTCCTCGGCGCCGAGGATGTCGGTCAGCGCCGCGTAGCGGGTCTCACCGTCGACGGTGTCCGAGATCAGGCCCATCGCGATGCCCGCGACCGGTGCCCGCAGCGGCACTCCGGCGTTCATCAGCGACAGGGTGGAGGCGCAGACGGAACCCATCGACGTGGAGCCGTTGGAGCCGAGGGCCTCGGAGACCTGACGGATCGCGTAGGGGAACTCCTCGCGGCCGGGCAGGACCGGGACCAGGGCGCGCTCGGCGAGCATGCCGTGGCCGATCTCGCGACGCTTCGGGGAGCCCACGCGACCGGTCTCGCCGGTGGAGTACGGCGGGAAATTGTAGTGGTGGACGTAGCGCTTGCGGGTCACCGGCGACAGCGAGTCGATCTGCTGCTCCATCTTGAGCATGTTCAGCGTGGTCACGCCGAGGATCTGGGTCTCGCCGCGCTGGAACAGAGCCGAGCCGTGCACACGCGGGATGACCTCGACCTCGGCCGACAGCGCGCGGATGTCACGCAGACCGCGACCGTCGATGCGGACGCCGTCGGTGAGGACCTTCTTGCGCACGACCTGCTTGGTCAGGGCGCGGAAGGCTCCGCTGACCTCCTTCTCGCGGCCCTCGAGCTGCTTGCCCTCACCGGCGAGCTCGTCGGTGACCTCGGCCAGCAGCTGCTCGGTGCGCTCCTCGCGCTCGCTCTTGCCGGAGATCGACATGACCTCGGCGAGACGATCGGTGGCGGCTCCGGCGACGATCTCGTAGGCATCGTCCTGGTAGTCCAGGAACAGCGGGAACTCGCGCACCGGCTTGGCGGCGGTGGCGGCCAGCTCCTGCTGGGCCACGCACAGGCTGCGGATGAAGACCTTGGCGGCCTCGAGGCCTTCGGCGACGACCTCCTCGGTGGGGGTGATCGCGCCCTGCTCCTTGATCAGCGTCCAGGAGTTGTCGGTGGCCTCGGCCTCGACCATCATGATCGCCACGTCGGACTCATCGCCCTCGCCGGTGATGCGGCCGGCGACGACCATGGAGAACACGGCCTCCTCGAGCTGGGAGAACGTGGGGAAGGCGACCCACTGGCCGCCGCCCTGGGCGGTCGGGATCAGGGCGATGCGCACCGCACCGATCGGGCCCGAGAAGGGCAGACCGGAGATCTGGGTGGAGGCGGAGGCACCGTTGATGCCGACGACGTCGTACGCGTCGTCAGGTCCGTTGGCCATGACGGTCAGGACGACCTGGACCTCGTTGCGCAGACCCTTGACGAAGGCGGGGCGCAGCGGACGGTCGGTCAGGCGCGCGGCGAGGATCGCGTCGGTGCTGGGACGGCCCTCACGGCGGAAGAAGGAGCCGGGGATGCGGCCCGCGGCGTACATCCGCTCCTCGACGTCGATGGTGAGGGGGAAGAAGTCGAACTGGTCCTTGGGACGGTTCGAGACGGCGGTGGCCGACATGATCATCGTGTCGTCGTCGAGGTAGACGGCGACGGCGCCGGCGGCCTGCTGGGCGAGACGACCGGTCTCGAAGCGGACCTCGCGGCGGCCGAACGAGCCGTTGTCGATGACCGCGGTGGTCGCGGTGATTTCAGGGCCTTCCATGGCCATGTGAATCTCCTTGGGTAGGGGGTTCGCCCTGCCGGCGCGGTCATCGCCAGTCACTCGCGGTCCCGGCGGGACCCGGTGATCTGCCGGGGCCTGCGTACCGCACGTCACTGCCGAGGACCGAACCTGGTCGGGGCGGGTATCTGTTATCTGGTTCTTCGGTGGCCCACCGGGGTGGGCACATGAAACCGCCGCCCGCCCTCAGGGGCGAGCGGCGGGTGGTGTCACCGGCGGATGCCGACGCGCTGGATCAGCGAACGGTACCGCTCGATGTCGACGTCCTGCAGGTACTGCAGGAGGCGCTTGCGCTGGCCGACCAGCAGCATGAGACCCCGACGAGTGTGGTGATCGTGCTTGTGGGTCTTCAGGTGCTCGGTCAGGTACTTGATGCGGTGAGTCAGGAGCGCGACCTGGACCTCGGGCGAGCCGGTGTCGCCCTCGGTGGTCCCGAACTCCTTGATGATCTCCTGCTTGGTGGCGGTATCGAAGGCCATGGCTCTCCTGGGTCGTTGCGCGGCGCTCCGGGACCTTGTGTCCTGGGCTCTCTGTGCGAGCTGTCTCCTGTCGGCGCACGCGCCGGGGCGGGTGCTGCGGATAGGGACGGGAATGCTCTCCGCGGCCGAATTCACGGCCTCAGCAGGATATCAGCCGGTGGCTGCGGGACGGGAGCCGTGCACGTCCAGAGTGCGGCGGCTCACCTCCACGTCCTCGCGCATCTGCTCGACCAGGCTCTCGACCGAGTCGAACGTCAGCGTGGGCCGCTGGAACCGGACGAACTCCAGGCGCACCGTGTCGCCGTAGAGGTCGAGGTCGTGGTCACCGTGCACATAGGCCTCCACCGTGCGTCGCGGGCCTCCCGCGCCGTCCTCGTCCTCGAAGGTGGGGTTGGTGCCGATGGAGATCGTCGCAGGTGCGCCGGCCAGCGGCTCGGTGCCCGCATGGCCAGGATCCTGCTCCAGCACGGTGAGGTAGCCGGCGTAGACCCCGTCGGCGGGGATCAGACCGGCCGGTGCCGGGCCGAGGTTCGCGGTCGGGAAGCCGAGCTCGCGCCCTCGCCGATGGCCGTGGTGGATGACATCGGTGACGGTGTGGAGGCGGCCGAGCGCATCGGCCGCCCCGTCGACGTCACCCCCCAGCAGTGCGGCGCGGATTCCGGAGGACGAGATGCGGCCGGTCCCTTCCCCGTCGGGCCCGAGGTCCGCGACGGTCACGACCTCGAAGCCGTACGTGCGGCCCAGTTCGCGCATGGTCTCGATGTTCCCGGCATTGCCCCGGCCGAACAGGGCGTCCTCCCCCAGCACGACGCACTCGGCGCCGAGCCCCTCGACCAGGAACACCCGCACGAAGTCCTCCGCCGAGTACTGGGCGAAGTCGCGGGTGAACTCGAGGTCGAGGACGCCGCTCATCCCGGCGAGCAGCAGCAGCCGATCACGATCGTCCCGCCCCGTCAGCAGCGGGGGGTCACCGGGAGTGCCCATCACGTGCCGGGGGTGCGGCCAGAAGGTCAGGGCGACCGGGGACAGCGAACGTGCCTGCGCGTGGCGCAGCAGCTGGTCGAGCACATAGCGGTGGCCGCGATGGACCCCGTCGTAGTTGCCGATCGAGACCGCCGTCGCACCGAGGCCGGCGGGAACCTCCTCGACGGAGTGCCAGATGGGGGCGCGGGTCACGGCGGGGTCGGGTCCTTCCAGAGCCGGGAGCACGTCCGAACCCTCGGACGTCGGGACAGGCAGCGGGGCCGGAGCACGTCGCGGAACGTCGCACCGCACGGACGAACGCACCGCGGGAACGACGACCGGCGCAGAACGCAGAACATCGCTCAGCGGCATACGACATCGACGTGCGGGGACACTGTATCCCCCGCGCACGGCCCGGATAGCGCATCGGGATGATACCCAGCTGTGATGAAGGTCGGCGTTTCACTCATATCCCCCACGATGCGCACTCCGCTACCCTGAACGACAAGGCGGCGCCGGGGAGGGACCCCTGTGCCCTCCCGCGAAGTAAGCGGGGGCTGACATGACGGCCGCTGAGAAACGGATCGATTTCCATGACGAACGTGACCGAACCGGCCGCGCTGGGCGGCCCATCGCGACCCACCGGGCGCCACGGGCGTCGACGCGTCTCCCTCATCGTGGCGGCCGTCGTCGCCGTCATCGCTGTCGTACTCACCGGCGGCGCGCTCGCCTATGCCAAGCAGTTCGAGGGACGCGCCCTGCCGGGCACCGAGGTCCTCGGCAAGGACGTCTCCGGGCAGAGCCCCGAGGAGATCGCCGCACTCGTCGCCGAGCGCGGCGAATCCGTCACGGTGACGGTCACCGCCGGGGACGAGGAGCACGAGGTCTCCCTCGCGGACCTCGGTGTGAACGTCGATGCGGCCGCCACGGCGGCCGCCGCCGTCGAGCGCGACGACTCCTTCACCGGCGTGATCTCCTCGACCTGGTCGGGCGAGCACACGGTCAACCCGGTCGTCTCCGTCGACGAGGGAGCGGTCCAGGACTTCGCCAAGGGCCTCGTGCCCGAGGACAAGACCGAACCGGTCGACGCGCAGGTGACCTTCGACGAGGAGAAGCAGGCGTGGACCGCGGTCCCGGGGACCGACGGCCAGGGCATCGACCCGCAGCCCCTCGTGGACGCCGTCACGCAGAAGGCGTCCGCGCTGGAGGACTTCAGCGTGGAGCAGCCGATCAAGGACATCCCGCCGGCGATCACCACCGAGGAGGCCGAGGAGGTCGTCGGCACCATCAGCGGCATCCTCGAGCAGCCGATGACGGTCGCCGGAGCCGACGGGAAGACCCACGAGGTCTCCGCCGAGCGCCGCAGCGACTGGCTGTCGGTCGCTCCGGACGAGGCGGGCCAGTCGCTCGAGATCTCGGTCGACGAGGAGAGCGTGCGCGAGTGGGTCTCTGCGCGCGCCGACAAGGACTCCGTCGAGAAGAAGGACGGCATCGAGCAGGTCGACGAGAACGGTGAGGTCGTCAAGGTCGTCGCCGAGAAGCAGGACGGCCTGGATATCACCAACGCCGACGCCGTGGCCGACGAGCTGATCGCCGCGCTGAACGGCACCACGCCCCTCGAGGCGGCCTTCGAGACGAAGAAGGTCGAGGCGGAGGTCGAGGAGGTCGACGCTCCGAAGTCCGAGGAGGAGAAGGCCGAGGAGGAGAAGGAGAAGGCCAAGGACGAGGAGTCCGAGGACGCCGACGAGGCCGAGGAGGCCACTCCGACCGGCGAGAAGTGGATCGATGTGAATCTGTCCAACAAGACCGTGACCGCGTACGTCGGCGACACGCCCGTGTGGGGCCCCCGTTCGATGGTCGACGGCAAGGAGGGCAATGAGACGGTCACCGGCACCTACGAGATCTACCTGCGCTACGAGAAGCAGGACATGACCAACGCGAGCCGGTACCCCGAGGGGCACGAGAAGTACTACTACAACCCGGACGTCCCGTGGGTGCAGTACTTCCACGCCGGCTATGGCTTCCACGGAGCCCCGTGGCGCTCATCCTTCGGATACTCCGGGTCGCACGGATGCATCAACCTGCCCGTCTCCGACGCCAAGTGGCTCTACGACTGGGCTTCCGAGGGCACGCGGGTGGAAGTGCACCACTGACGCCCACCCCATGACACGAGAAGGCCGCCCCCGGAGATCTCCGGGGGCGGCCTTCGTCGTCGTGCTGTGCGCCGACCGAGCCCCGACGGGGCCGGAGCCTGATCAGCCGCGCGCTTCCGGCGGGATGACCATCATCGGTCGCCACCGCTCCCCCTCGGGCCGCAGCACGGCCCGCAGGGCTCCCTCGGTATCGAGAGCGGCGACCACCTCGTGCTCGGCCTCGTCGTGCTCGGCCTCGTCGTGCGCGGCCTCGTCGTGCGCGGCCTCGCCGGCGGAACTCACAGAGCCGCCGGCGCCGCGCCCATCGGCCCCGCTCCCGAGCGCTGCGATGCCCGGCCGGGCCGGCTCGTCGGACCGGGGGATGCGGCGGCCGTCGGCGAGGTCGCGCGCGGCCTGCTCGTCGACGGGGAGGACGGGCAGGACGCGGGAGGCGGCGTCTCCGAGCCCGAGCAGCGGGAGGTCGACATCGTCCCCCTCACCACGCGCCGGGACGTGGACCGCCTCGGAGACCGGGAAGGGACCGACATCGGTGCGGCGCAGCGCGGTCAGGTGTCCCCCGACCCCGAGTGCGGCTCCGAGGTCGCGGGCGAGCGCCCGGACGTACGTTCCCGAGGAGCAGGTCACCACGGCGTCCAGATCGAGGAAGCCGTCGACCTCTCGGCGGGCCGTGAGCTCGAACCGGGAGATCCGCACGGGTCGCGCCGCGAGCTCGACGTCCTCTCCGGCGCGGGCGCGGGCGTAGGCGCGCTTGCCGTCGACCTTGATCGCGCTCACGGTCGAGGGCACCTGCTGGATGTCCCCTCGCAGGTGGGCGAGCTGCTCCTCGATCGCCGCATCGGAGAGTCCGGTGGCGTCACGGGGCTCGCCGAGACCCTCCCCCTCCCGGTCGTCCGTGGTGGTGGACAGTCCGAGCCGGATCGTGGCGAGGTAGGTCTTGTCCAGGCCCACCAGGTGGGTCAGCAGGCGGGTCCCCTGCCCAATGCCGAGGATCAGCAGTCCGGTGGCCATCGGGTCGAGAGTGCCGGCGTGTCCGACCTTCTTGGTACCCAGCAGCCATCGCACCCGGGCGACGACGTCGTGGCTCGTGCGGTCGGGGGCCTTGTCGACCAGCAGGACGCCGTGCGGAGCGCTCACGCGTCCTCGCGGCCGCGCTCGCCGGTGGCGCCGCCGGCGGGCTCAGCACCGTCGGCCCTGTCGTCCTCGTCGGTCGCGAAGGCGCCGTCGACCCCGGGGGCCGCGTCACCGTCCGCGTCGCCGTCCTCGTCCTCGCGCGCCACGCGGTAGGGGTCCGCGTCTCCGGCGTAGTCGGCGCCCTCCTTGGAGCGGGCGAGCTCGGCGTCGCGGCCGCGGGCCTCGCTCAGCAGATCCTCGATGACACGGGCGTTCTCCGGGACGGCATCGGCGATGAACTCGAGCGTCGGGGTCAGGCGGACGCCGGTCTGCCGGCCGACCTCACGGCGCAGCATGCCGGTGGCGCTGGTCAGCGCCGCGGCGGTGCCCTCTCGCTCCTCGTCGGTGCCGAAGACGGTGTAGAAGACGGTGGCGTGCTGGAGGTCGCCGCTGACACGCACGTCGGTGATCGTCACGAACCCGAGCCGGGGGTCCTTGACGCGGGTATCGAGCATGGTCGCGACGATGACCTTGATGCGGTCGGCGAGCTTGAGAGCGCGGGGGTTGTCGTTCATGGTCGGATCTTCTCCTGATCGGCGCCGAGAGCTGCGAGCTGCTCGGCGCGGGGATGGTCGGTGGGGATCGCGAGCAGGACGTCGCGGTCGATGGAGCGGTCGACACGGTGCCGGAAGGTGCCGTCACGGCTGATCACCCGCAGCCCCGCACCGGCCAGCACGTCGCTGGCGTCCTCGTGGGCGAGGGTATGGCGGTTGATCGCCAGGGCGAGACCACCGCCGTCGCGCAGCAGGGAGCGCCAGGGGCCGGCGGCGCTGCGCAGCACCTCGAGCGGTGAACGCTGCCAGGCACCGGCGGCCTTCGCGCCGTGCTGGACGCCGTAGGGCAGGTCGGCCACCAGCGCGTCGACGCTGCGGTCGGGCAGCAGCTCGCCGAGCCGGGTCGTGTCGCAGCCCAGCACGCTCACACGCTGGCTGCGGCCCTCGCGCTGGGCCTGTTTGCCGGCGGCCAGCTCCGCGTCCAGGCGCGTGCCCAGATGCTGACCGCGCAGGGTCAGCTTCGAGGCGGTCAGCGTGTGCTTGTAGCGGTGGCTGCGCAGCCAGGTGGTCAGGAATGAGCGGTAGGCGTCGACGTCCTTGCGGTCGATCTCCGCTCCGAGCGGGCTCAGGCCCAGGCGCAGCGCCCGGTTGAGCGTGGTGCCGCGACCGCAGAGCGGGTCGAGCAGGCTGAGGGTGCCGTCGAAGAGCCCGGCGCGGCGCGTGCTGAGCGCGGCGGCCAGATTGATCAGAAGCGCGGTGAACTGCTCGTTGGTCTTTCCCGGATACTTGAGGATGGTCTCCAGGTCCCCCGGGTGGGTCACCGTGGCGGGCAGCTCCCGAGGACGCAGCAGCGGCGCCGGCGGAGCGCCGTCCGGCGCCTGCGCGTCGCGGTCCTCGTCGTCGTCCCCTCCCTCGTCCTCGACCACGTCGAAGGCGCCGAGCGTGACGGACAGCGCCGAGATCAGCTGCTGCGTGCGCAGTGGATCGGTGCCGGAGCCCGAAGGGAGGCGAATCTCGAGGGCGTCCATGCCGCCCAGGCGACGCTCCCGCACGACCGGCACGGTCCCGAGGTGGGCGCCGAGCACCCAGCGGGCCTCGGCGACGGCGAGCGGCCCGGCGGCCTCCGTGTACACGCGGTTGGCCGACGGGGCGCGGAGGACGAGAGTCACCTCCTGCATGCGGCTCTCCTCCCCGACGGGAGCGGCCGGGCACCGCGGGGGCGCCCGGCCGCTGTCGGATCAGTCGCGGGGCTTCTCCTGCATCTCGTACGTCGTGATGACGTCACCGATCTGCAGGTCGTTGAAGGATCCCAGGTTGATGCCGCATTCGAAGCCCTCGCGGACCTCGGTGACATCGTCCTTGTAGCGCCGCAGGCCCGCGATCTCGAGGCTCTCGGTGACCACGACACCGTTTCGGGTGATGCGCGCCTTGCCGCCGCGCCGGATGAGACCGCCGCGCACGATGGAGCCGGCGATGTTGCCGAACTTGGAGGAGCGGAAGATCTCGCGGATCTCCGCCGTGCCCAGCTCGACCTCCTCGTACTCCGGCTTGAGCATGCCCTTGAGGGCCTGCTCGATCTCGTCGATGGCGTTGTAGATCACGTTGTAGTACTTGATCTCCACGCCCTCGCGGTCGGCGTACTCGGCGTTCGGGCCCTCGGCCCGGACGTTGAAGCCGATGATGATGGCGTTCGAGGCCACGGCGAGGTTGACGTTGTTCATCGTGATCGCGCCGACGCCACGGTCGATGATGCGCAGGTCCACGCCCTCGCCGACATCGATGCCGAGCAGCGCCTCCTCCAGGGCCTCGACCGAACCGGCCGCGTCGCCCTTGATGACGAGGTTGAGCGTCTCGACCTTGCCCTCGGTCATCGCCTTGTTGATGTCCTCGAGGCTGACGCGCTTGCGGGCCTTGGACAGGGCGGCGGCCCGCTTGGCGGACTCCCGCTTCTCGGCGATCTGGCGGGCGGTGCGCTCGTCCTGGGCGACCAGGAAGTTGTCACCGGCGCCGGGCACGTCGGTCAGACCGAGCACCTGCACGGGACGGGACGGACCGGCCTCGCGGATGGCCTCCCCGTTCTCGTCGAGCATCGCGCGGACTCGGCCGTGGCCGATGCCGCAGACGATCGCGTCGCCGACGCGCAGGGTGCCCTGCTGGACGAGCACGGTGGCGACCGGGCCGCGACCGCGGTCGAGGTTCGCCTCGATGGCCACGCCGCGGGCCGGCTTGTCGGCGACCGCCGTGAGCTCGAGAGCGGCGTCCGCGGTCAGCAGGACCGCCTCCAGCAGCGCATCGATGTTCTGGTTCTCGCGGGCGGAGACGTCGACGAACATGGTGTCGCCGCCGTACTCCTCGGCGATCAGGTTGTACTCCGTCAGCTGCTGCCGGATCTTCTCCGGGTTCGCACCGGGCTTGTCGATCTTGTTGACCGCGACCACGATCGGCACGTTCGCCGCCTGGGCGTGGTTGAGCGCCTCGATGGTCTGCGGCATCACGCCGTCATCGGCGGCGACCACGAGGATCGCGATGTCGGTGACGTCGGCACCACGGGCACGCATGGCGGTGAACGCCTCGTGGCCCGGGGTGTCGATGAACGTCAGGGCGCGCTGGTCTCCCTCGTGCTCGATCTGCACCTGGTAGGCGCCGATGTGCTGGGTGATACCGCCGGCCTCGCCGGCGCCCACCTTCGACTGGCGCACGGTGTCCAGAAGCCGGGTCTTGCCGTGGTCGACGTGACCCATGACCGTGACGACCGGCGGGCGGGGCTCGCGGTCCTCCTCGTCCTCCTCGGCGAGCTCGGCATCGAGATCGATGTCGAACTGCTCGAGCAGCTCGCGCTCCTCGTCCTCCGGGGAGACGATCTCGATCTTGTAGCCCAGCTCCTCGCCGAGCAGATCGAAGGTCTCCTCGTCCAGCGACTGCGTGGCCGTGGCCATCTCACCCATCGCGAACAGCACGGTGATCAGCGAGGCGGGATTGACGTCGATGCGATCGGCGAAATCGGTCAGCGAGGCGCCGCGGCGCAGACGGATCGTCTGGCCGTTGCCGCGCGGGATCGAGACGCCGCCCGGCGCGGGCGCCTGCATCTGTTCGAATTCCTGACGCTTCGCGCGCTTCGACTTGCGCGAACGGGCGGGCTTGCCGCCACGGCCGAAGGCACCCTGGGTGCTGCCGCGACCGCCGCGGCCACGAGGACCGCCGCCACCGGGACCGCCGCCGCTGGGGCCGCCGGGGCGACCGCCGGGACCGGGACGTCCGCCGCGGCCGCGGGAACCGGCGTCACCGCCGGGCTTGGCGTCGGCGAGACCACCGTGGGAATGCTGACGCATGATGCCGGGGGTGGGCATCCCGGGACGGGGCGCGCCGCCGCCGGGACGGGGGGCGCCTTCGCGAGGCGTACGCGCGCCGGAATCGGCCTGGTCGCCGCCGCGGCCCTGTCCCTGGGGGCGGGGTCCGCCCGGTCGCGGCATGCCCTGCGCGCTGGCGAAGGGGTTGTTGCCAGGGCGCGGGGTGCCCTCACGCGGGGGACGGCCGCCGCCCTGGCCCGGCTTGCGGGAACCGGGGCGCGGCATGCCCTGCGAGCTGGCGAACGGGTTGTTGCCCGGACGCGCGCCGCCGGGACGGGCCGCGGGGCGTTCGCCGCCGGGCTTCGGGGCGGGCGCGGGGCGCTCGCCACCGGGCTTGGGGGCCTTGCTCTGCGGGGTCGGTGCCTCGTCGCGGGCGGCCGCGGGCGTCGCGCCGGCGTCGTCCTGGGGGGCGGGCTCCGGGGCAGGTGCCGCGGGCTTCTCGGCCGCGGGGGCCGGCTGCTGCGAGCTCACCGGCTCTGCCGGGGCATTCTTCGCCGCAGCGGCGGGCTTCGCACCGGGCTTCGGCGCACCGCCGGGCTTGGGCGTGCTGCCGGGCTTGGGGGAGCCGCCTGAGGTGCGGCCGCCGGCGGGGGCGCCGGAGCCGCTCTTGGCGGAGTCGCCGTCGCCGTTCTTGGCGGGCAGCTCCTGGCGCAGGCGGCGGGCGACGGGGGCCTCGACGGTCGAGGAGGCGGAACGAACGAATTCGCCCATGTCCTGCAGCTTCTGCAGAACGATCTTGCTCGGGTGTCCGAGCTCCTTGGCGAGCTCGTGGACGCGGACCTTAGCCACATTTCTCCTGTCTCGGTCCGGCCGACAAGAGGGCGCGGACCATTAATTCCTGAGGGTGCTCATGAGCGAGTACTCATCGGATGTCCATGGGTTCTTCTACCTGTTCCACGTTCGGGGGGTATCGAAGTTCTCGAGATCCCGGGGTATCAGCCCGGTGTCGACCGCGCCGCGGAAGGACCGGGCGAAGCCGCCTCGCCGCAGGGCGAGGTCGAGGCATGCTGCGTCGGGGTGGAGCCACGACCCGCGACCGGGTGCCGACCCGGTGGGGTCGACGCGGACGCGTGGAGCGGCACCGTCGGGAGCAGGCTCCCGGACCAGGCGCACCAGTTGCTCGCGCGGGGCCACCTGGCGGCAGCCGACGCACGTGCGCTCGGGGCGATGAGGTGCGGAGTGGGCGACCACGCCTTCACCTCCGTTCCGAGCGAGTCCGCCTGGGGGCCGGCGACCGGTGGGAGGCTCAGCACCCGCTCATCGATCGCTCACCACTGGGCGAACAGCCTGACCAGTCTAGCGGACACGCCCGGGATCAGCCGTACCCGCGAGGCGTGGCACACACCTCACCCGTCGTCGGGCGTGGTCTCAGCCTTCCGCCGTGGCGATCCGGGGCTCCTGCTCCTCGTCGGTGTGGATATCGATCTTCCATCCGGTGAGCTTCGCCGCGAGACGCGCGTTCTGCCCGTCCTTGCCGATGGCGAGCGAGAACTGGCCGGCCGGGACGACGGCTCGCACGGCCCGGCCCACCTCGTCGATGACGGTCACGCTGGAGACCTTCGAGGGTGAGAGGGCGTTGGCGACGAAGGTCGCGGGGTCCTCGTCGAAGTCGACGATGTCGATCTTCTCCCCGCCCAGCTCGCTCATCACCGCGCGGACCCGGGCGCCCATGGGGCCGATGCAGGCGCCCTTGGCGTTGATCCCGGGAGCCTTCGCATGGACCGCCATCTTGGTGCGGTGGCCGGCCTCGCGGGCGAGGCCGGTGATCTCCACCGTGCCGTCGGCGACCTCGGGGACCTCGAGCGAGAACAGCCGGCGCACGAGGTTGGGATGCGAGCGCGACAGCGTGATCTGCGGCCCCTTGGGGCCCCGTCGCGCCTCGGTGACGTAGGCCCGCAGGCGGCGCCCGTGCGAGTAGTCCTCGCCCGGGACGCGCTCGTGCGGAGGCAGCACGGCCTCGACCTCGCCGAGGTCGACCAGCACCATGCGGGGGTCGCGCCCCTGCTGGATGATGCCGGAGACGATGTCGTCGGCCCGGTCGGCGTACTCGCCGAGCACGGCTTCGTCCTCCAGGTCGCGGATGCGCTGGAAGATGACCTGGCGGGCGGTGGAGGCGGCCACGCGCCCGAAGTTCTCGGGGGTGTCGTCCCACTCCTCGACGATGTTGCCCTCGCTGTCGAGCTCGCGGGCGATGACGGCGACCTCGCCGGTGCTCTCGTCGATGATCACCTCTGACTCGCGCACCGGGTGATCGGTGTGGAGGTAGGCGGCGTGCAGCGCCGAGCGGATCGCTTCGAGCAGGACGGGCAGGCGGATGTCGCGCTCGCGCTCGAGCGCGCGCAGGGCACCCATGTCGATGTCCATCTCAGCTCTCCTTCGGGGAGGTCGGGTCCGCGTCAGCGAGCAGCTGCGCGAGGTCGGCGGGTGGATCGAACTCGACTTCCACACGCGCGGAGGCGAGGTCCTGGACCGGGATGTCCAGTCGTTCCGTGGTTCCGGGGGCGCGCCGCTTCGGGCGGCCGCGGTCGTCGCGGCCCGGTTCCTGGCGCAGCCGCAGGGTGTTCTCGGCGGTGACCGCGAGCAGGCGCGCGCGCAGCTGCGTCCCGTCGGACGTCGTCAGGCTCAGCAGCCGGCCGCGCGAACGACGGAAGTGCCGCGGGGCGGTGAGCTCCCGGTCCACACCGGGCGTCGTGACCTCCAGGACGGCGGGATCAGGACCGAGCAGGGAGTCATCGGCGTCGATCAGCTCCGAGAGCTCGCTCGAGGCCTGGGCGACGGTGTCGAGGTCGGCGCTGCCCAGCTGATCCTCGGGCAGGTCCACGACGAGGCGGACCTCCGCCGTGCCGCTGCCGCCCGTGATCACGATGTCCTCGAGCACGAGATCGTGGGCTGCCAGGACCCGACCGGCGGTCTCCCGCAGGATGGTGTGGTCCGGGGGACCATCGAGGGCGCTCATCGCTCGCTCACCTCCTCCTGCCTATGGGTACCTGTGCCTGCCGCACGATGTACCGCGCGGCAGGGATGGACCCAGGATAGTGTCCGCACGCCGCCGGTGCCTCCAGGGAGGGCTCCGATGCGAGAATCCTCCTGTGATCCTTCCCCGCGACCCGCGTGCGGCACCGAGCGCCCTCACCCGGCGCGGGGTGCTGATGGCGGGCGGCGCGGCCGCCCTCGCGCTGGCGGTGCCGACCGGACTGGCAGGCTGCGGGCCGATACGGGTCGGCGGGCCCGCGACCTACACGCCCCCGCCGCCGGGAATCGACGATCTCTACCGCACCGACCTGATCGCCGTGCTGGACCGGGCGATCGCGGGGACCGACGCCCTGGTCGGCGGCGCAGCGCCCTCCGACCCTGCGCTCTCGGACGCCCTGGGAGAGCTGACCGCCGCCCTGCCGGCCCAGCGCACCGGACTGCTCACGGGCGCCCAGTACGAGCGGGAGCAGGAGGCGGCGAGTGATCCCACCCCGGGGCAGACGTCGGCCCCTCCGCCCGCTGACGCCCCGACCGACGCCGCCGGCCTGGTCGACACCCTGGTGGAGCTGCGGTCCCTGGCGACCAGCGCCTCCCGGCAGGTCTCCGGGTCCCTCGCCCGGCCGGTCGCCGCGATCGCCGCCCACACCGAGTGGAGCGTGCGACGACTCCACCTGGCCGCCGATGCGGGCGAGGTCCCGGCACTGCCTGCGGCCGAGGAGATCGTGCCCGGCCGTGAGGTCCCGGAGACCGATCCGCCGTCGATCGGCGCGGAGACGGACTACCACTCGAGCATCGAGCGCGCCCAGCAGGAGGAGTGGTACGCGGGCTACGTCCACGAGGTGCTCGCCGCCCGCAGCGAGGGTGAGGATCGCCAGTGGCACCTGACGCTGGCAGAGCGCCATCGGACGCGTGCCGGGGACCTCGGGGCCATCGCCGAGGAGGACGGCTGTCCCGTGGTGGGGCGCCAGGCGGTCTACGCCCTGCCCGGCGGGACCCTGGACGACCGCACGGCCGGTCAGCTGCCCGCGCTGCTGGCGCGCGGACTGCTCGTGGACCACGTCTCCCTGGTCGGGGCCGCCCCGTTCGCCCGCCGCCCCCTGTCCATCCTCGCCGCGATGGAGGAGGCCGACGTCCTGGTCGGCAGGACTGAGAGCCTCGAGCCCCTGCCCGGGGTGCGCGTCGAGGAGGCGCCCGTCAGCGACGGCGGCTGAAGCCCGGCGGGGCTCAGCCCTCCCGGACGATCCCGACCACCGTCTCGACGACGCTGTGCGGAGCGATCTCGTCGACGGCCCCGCTCGCGCGGTCGCGGACCTCGACGACGCCGCTGGCCAGGCCCTTGCCGACCACCACGGAGGTGGGCAGGCCCAGCATCTCGGCGTCCTTGAACTTCACGCCCGGGGACACCTTGGGACGGTCGTCGTAGAGCACCTCGAGTCCGCGGGCCTCGAGCTCGCTCGCGATCCGCTCGGCCTCCTCGGCGATCGCCGGGTCCTTGCCGGTGGCCATGACGTGCACGTCGGCCGGTGCCACCGTCCGCGGCCACACCAGGCCCTTCTCATCGTGGCAGAGCTCGGCGATGGCGGCCACGGCGCGGGTGACGCCGATGCCGTAGGAGCCCATGGTGACCACGGCCGTCTTGCCGTTCTCGTCGAGCACCCGGAGATCCAGCGCCTCGGCGTACTTGCGGCCGAGCTGGAAGATGTGCCCCATCTCCATGCCGCGCGTCAGGCGCATCGGGCCGGACCCGTCGGGAGCCGGATCGCCGTCGCGGATCTCGGCGGCCTCGATGGTGCCGTCGGCGTGGAAGTCCCGGCCGAAGACGAGGTCGTAGACGTGCTTGCCCTGCTCGCCGGCGCCCGCGACCCAGGAGGTGCCCGGCACCACGCGGGGATCGACGAGGTAGCGGATCTTCGAGGCGGATTCGAGCCCCAGCCCCTCGGGACCGATGTAGCCCTTGGCCAGCACCGGGTGCGCGGCGAAGTCCTCGTCCGTGAAGGGGACGGCGATGGCGGGGGCCACCGCGGCCTCGAGCCGCTTCTCGTCGACCTCCCGGTCTCCCGGCAGCGCGATCACCAGCGGCTCGGTGGAGCCGTCGGGGAAGGTGAGGCGATAGACGAGGTGCTTGAGCATCTCGTAGCGCGTCCACTCCCCCGACTGTGTGGTCGGCCCCTTGCCGGGGAACGCCTGATTCGAGAAGTCGGTGAGCGCGGCGATGGTGTTCGCCCCCGGGGTGTCCTCGACATGCATGGCGGGCAGGGCGGCGATCTCGGCCTCGTCCAGAGCGGGCGGCGCCGGGGTGGTGACGGCCTCGACGTTCGCGGCGTAGCCGCCGTCGGAGACCACGAAGGTGTCCTCTCCGACGGGAGTGGGATGGAGGAACTCCTCGGAGCGGGAGCCGCCCATCGCGCCGGCGTCGGCCTGGCAGATCACGGTGGGCAGGCCGAGGCGCTCGAAGGTGCGCTGGTAGGCGCCGCGCTGCTTCTCGTAAGAGGCATCCAGACCGGCGTCGTCGATATCGAAGGAGTAGGCGTCCTTCATGATGAATTCGCGGGTGCGCAGCAGGCCGGCGCGGGGACGCGCCTCGTCGCGGTACTTGGTCTGGATCTGGAACAGCATGGCCGGGAGATCCTTGTACGAGTTGTACAGGTCCTTCACGGTGAGCGTGAACGCCTCCTCGTGCGTGGGGGCGAGGAGGTAGTCGGCCTGCTTGCGATCCTGGAGACGGAACAGCGTGGGTCCGTACTCCTCCCAGCGACCGGTGGCCTCGTAGGGCTCGCGCGGCTGCAGTGCGGAGAAGATCAGCTCCTGCCCGCCGATCGCCTCCTGCTCCTCGCGCACGATCGCCTCGACCTTGCGCAGCACCTTCAGCCCGAGCGGCAGCCACGTGTACACGCCCGGGGCGCTGCGGCGGATGTAGCCGGCGCGCACGAGGAGCTTGTGGCTGGCGACCTCGGCGTCGGCCGGATCCTCCCGCAGGGTGCGGACGAACGACGACGACAGACGGATCATGGAGCAGGCCTTTCGACACGGGCGGGTCGGCGCCGCCGTCACCGGCCGCGCACGCGGGCCCCATGGTACTGGGCAGGGCGCGGCGCCCCGCCCCGCGCGGCCTGCTCGTAACCCCGCGCAGTACCCTGAGGGCCGGCTCTCGCAGAGGGAGGTGAGCCATGGAGACGTCATCGACCGGCCCCTCCGGAACGGGACCGCGAGAGCCCGGCTCGCCGTTCGCCCTGCCTCCTGCCCCGTCCCGTCGCCGCCTGCTGCGGGGCGTCGGCGCCCTGGCCGCCGCCGGCACCCTCGGCGCGGGCGGTTATCAGGCCTACCGTGTCCTCCGACCCCCGGCCGACCCGCGCACCGTCATCCCTCTGTACTCCGGGACGGTCGCCTACGACGCGACCGGGCAGCGGGTGCTCGTGGGCGCAGCGGGCGTCGAGGCCGCGCTGCGCCCCGGGACGCGCCTGACCGCGGACGTGCCGGGAGGGTCCGCGGCGGCGGAGCGCTCCGAGCAGTTCTGGAGCGTCACCGCGCCCTGGCGCTCGCGCGTGGAGGCCCACGGATCGATCCCCGCGGAGATCGCCGATCTGGCCGGTTCCGCCCTGGCTGACCTGTGGGTGCTCTGCGACGACCTGCCGGCCCCGGTGGCCGCCTGGACCCCGTACTGGCGGTACGTGTGGCCGCGCGATGCGGCTTTCTGCGCCGTCGCCCTGGCCAGGGTCGGCCATGTCGACCACGCCGTGCGGATCCTCGAGCACCTGCAGTCGATCCAGCCCGCCGAGGCCTGGTTCGAGGCTCGCTACGTCCCCGGCACGGACCGGGCACCGGATGACCGCGAGCGCCAGTTCGACGGCACCGGGCTCGGGCTCTGGGCCGCGGCCGAGGTCGCCGACGCCGGCGGCGAGGCCCGCCGGGGCGAGATCGCCCAGCGGCTCTCCCGGCTCATCAGCACCTCGCAGCGAATCCTGCTGACCGCCACCCGAGACGGCGAGGGGATGCCTCCCGCCTCCCCCGACTACTGGGAGGTGCCCGAGCGCCGCGTGACGATCGGGATCATGGCCAGCACTCTCGCCGGTCTCCGGGCCGCCGGCACGCTCACCGGCGAGGACCGTGCACTGCGTGCCGCAGACGCCTTCTCGAGCCTGCTGGCCAGCACGTTCGGTGCCGGTGGCTTCCAGCGCTACCGGCGCGGCGGCGGGCCGGACTCGGGTCGGGCGTTCCTCGACGCGACCGGGTGCCACGGGCTCGTCGCGCCGCGGCAGCTGCGCTCGCTGCGGGCGGACCTGGCCCGACCCGCCGGAGGCATCGCCCCCGGTGCCTCATGGCGCGAGGACGGGATCAGCTGGACACCGTCGACGAGCCTGCTCGGTCTCGCTCTGGCCCGCGCCGGCGAGTGCGATGGCGCCCGCGAGATCCTCCACTGGGTCGCCGCCCACCGCACTCTCGACGGCTCCGTGCCGGAGAAGGTCCTCTTCGACGGCCGTCCCGCCGCTGTGGCCCCGCTCGCCTGGACCGCGGCCAACGTCCTGCTGACCATCGACGCGCTCGCCCGTGCCTGATCCGCCCGATCGGGCCGTGCCCGGTGAGTGCCGCTGACCGCCTGCACAGCGTGCCATCGGGGACCGCCGAACGGCCCGTGGCCGGCGTTGCTTGACACACACGACGCGGTCCGTAGCATGGGCGTGTAATCGATTACCAACGAGGGTAAGAGCGAGGACACTCGCCCCGGTCGGAGGCAATGACGCTGGTGGAACACGATTCGACAACTGCGCACGGAGCGCGGGACGACACTGTCGGCAGCCGACCGCCGCTCCTGGAGGTCCGAGGGGCGGTGAAGACGTTTCCCGGTGTACGGGCCCTGTCCGAGATGCATCTCGAGCTGCACCCCGGCGAGGTGCTCGCTCTCGTCGGCGAGAACGGAGCCGGCAAGTCCACGCTGATGAAGCTGCTGGCCGGCGTCCACGCGCCGGATGCCGGTGAGTTCCGGTATCTCGGCCGCCCGCTGGCCGTGCGAGGCCCGCGCGATGCCGCGGAGCAGGGACTGGCGATCATCCACCAGGAGCTGAACCTGATGCCGGCCCTCACCGTCGCCCAGAACATCTTCATCGGACGTGAACCGGTACTCGGCAGGTTCCTCACCCGCCCGTCGCGATTGCACGCACGAGCTCGGGACCTGCTCGATCGCCTCGGGATGGCCCTGGATCCCTCCGCCCCCGTCGCCTCGCTCTCCGTGGCCGAGCAGCAGATGGTCGAGATCGCCAAGGCGCTCTCCTACGACGCCCGGGTGCTGATCATGGACGAACCGACGGCCGCCCTCACCGAGCGGGAGGCCGACGCGCTGCACGAGCTGGTCCGGCGGTTCATCACGCCGGAGACCGGCGTCATCTACATCTCCCACCGGATGGAGGAGCTGGGGCGCATCGCCGATCGCGTCCAGGTCATCAGGGACGGCGAGTTCGTCGACACCTTCCCCATGGCCGAGGCCTCCGTCCAGGACGTCATCACCAAGATGGTCGGACGCACCCTTCCCGCCGAGACCGGCCCACAGGACGTGCGGCACGATCGCCCCGTCATCCTCCGGGCCGACGGACTCCGGAGCCTGCCCCTGGTGAGGGACGTCTCCTTCGATCTGCGCGAGGGCGAGATCCTCGGTGTCGCGGGCCTCATGGGTGCCGGCCGCACGGAGATGGCCCGGGCGCTGATCGGATCGCTCCCCCGGCAGGCCGGGACGATCACCTATCGGGGCCGGCGGATGCACTTCGGCTCCCCCGCCCAGGCCGCGCGGCACGGGATCGGCTACCTCCCCGAGGACCGCAAGCAGCTCGGCCTGCTGCTGGAGCACTCGGTGCAGAAGAACATGGAGCTCTCCGCCCTCGGCGACCGCTTCCACAGCGCCGGCTTCATCCGGGACGGCGCTGCCCGCCACGCCGCGGAGGACCAGCGCCGGAGACTGCGGATCAAGACGCCTGACCTGCAGCGGCAGGTCAAGAACCTCTCCGGCGGCAACCAGCAGAAGGTCGTGCTGGGCCGGTGGTTGATCAAGGACTGCGACGTGCTGATCGTCGACGAGCCCACCCGCGGCATCGACGTCGGCGCCAAGGAGGAGATCTACGAGCTGCTCCAGGACCTGGCCGCCGCCGGCAAGTCGATCGTGGTGATCTCCTCGGAGCTGCCGGAGGTGCTGCGCCTGGCACACCGCGTCGTGGTCATGGCCGAGGGCCGCGTCACCGGCGTGCTGGAGGCCGATGAGGCCGATTCCGAATCCGTCATGGCCCTGGCCACCACCCCTGAACCGACCGTCACGACGCCGCGCGGCGGCGAAGAGCGAGGAGAACGATGAGCACCGCCACCACCGCCGGGACGAGTTCGGAGCCCACCACGGCCGAGCGCGGATCCGCCCTGAAGAACCGGCTCCAACAGCTGCTCGCGGCCGGAACCCTGGCCCTGATCTTCGTGGCCTTCTCCATCGCCAGCCCGGCCATCTTCCCCACCTGGGGAAATCTGGTCACGATCCTGTACTCGACGGTCGTGATCGGGCTGCTCGCCCTCGGCGTCACGTTCGTGATCTCCACCGCCGGCATCGACCTCTCCGTCGGCACGGGCATGGCCCTGTGCGCCGTGATGAGCGGCATGTTCATCGTGAACTGGGGGATCCCCGTGCCTCTCGGGATCGTGCTGGCGATCCTGTTCGGTGGGCTCATCGGACTGGTCAACGGCATCAATGTCGCCGTCCTGGATCTGCCACCGTTCATCGCGACGCTGGCGATGATGATGGTGGCCTCCGGACTCGCCCTCGTGGTCTCCGGCGCCGCTCCGATCTACTTCGAGAGCTCCGCCTACATGGGCTTCTCCACCGGCACGCTCCTGCCCTCGATCCCCAACGCCGTGCTGGTGCTGCTGGTGGCGGCAGTGGTGGCCGCCGTGCTCATGTCGCGCACGCTGCTGGGCCGGTACACCATGGCCATCGGCTCCAACCGGGAGGCCGCCGCCCTCGCCGGCGTGCCGATCAAGAAGTGGCTGATCATCGTGTACGTCGTGGGCGGGCTGTTCACCGGACTGGCGGGCGTCATGATCTCGGCCCGGCTGGGCTCGGCGCAGCCGGCCACGGGCATGGGCTATGAGCTCGATGCGATCGCCGCCGTGGTGATCGGCGGGACGTCGCTCTCCGGCGGCCGCGGCACCATCGTCGGCACCGTCATCGGTGCCCTGATCATCTCCGTGCTCACCAACGGACTGCAGATCCTCTCGATCCCGCAGGAATGGCAGGACGTGCTGCTGGGAGCGGTCATCCTCGTGGCCGTGTTCATCGACCGGCTGCGCAGGCGTTCGGAGCGGGCGTCATGAGGCCGACCCGCAGAACCGTCCTCGCCGGTGCGGCCACCGGCCTGCTGCTGCCCGCGGCCGCCTGCACCAGCGGCGGCCGCGACGACATCCGGCACATCGCCCTGGTCTCCAAGGGCTTCCAGCACCAGTTCTGGCAGGCCGTGCGGCGCGGTGCCCGGGCGGAGGCCGAGGAGCAGGGGGTCGAGATGACCTTCGAGGGCCCGCCGTCCGAATCCGATATCGAGGCCCAGATCACGATGCTGCAGAACGCGGTGACGCGGAACCCCGACGCCCTCGGGATCGCGGCGCTGGACTCCCGGGCGGCCGCCCCCGCGCTGGAGGAGGCCCGGGCCAAGGGCATCCCCGTCGTCGCCTTCGACTCCGGGGTGGAGTCCGACATCCCGGTCTCCACGGTCGCCACCGACAACCGGGCCGCGGCGCGGGAGGCCGCCAAGCACATGAGCGAACTGATCGGCGGGCAGGGCCAGGTCGGCATCGTCGCCCACGACCAGGTCTCGCTGTCCGGCACCGACCGGCGCGACGGATTCCTCGAGGGCATGAAGGAGTTCGGGCCGGACGTGGAGATGCTCGAGGTCCAGTACGGGGAGGGCGACCAAGCCCTCTCGGCGAACATCGCCCGCTCCCTGGTCACCGCGAACTCGGAGCTGCGCGGACTGTTCGGCACCAATGAAGGCTCCGCGATCGGCATTCTCAAGGGCGTCCAGGAATCCGGTGCCACCGATCTCGCGGTGATCGGTTTCGACTCCGGCCGGGCCCAGGTCGAGGCGATCGAGGCCGGGGAGATGGCGGGCGCCGTCACCCAGGACCCGAAGACCATGGGGGCCCTGACCGTGCGTACCGCGCTGAGCGCCGTGCGTGGTGAGAGCATCGAGCCGATGATCGACACCGGGTTCCTCTGGTACGACGCCGCCAATCTCCAGGACCCTGAGGTGCAGCAGGCGATCTATCTCTGAGCTCTGACCGCTCGGAGAGCTCGGACGGCGAGTGGGGCGGCTCAGAACAGGATCGTGGTGAGCTCGCCGACCTGCCGGAACCCCGCGGCGGCATAGGCCCGCCGGGCGGGCTCGTTGAAGTCGTTGACGTACAGCGAGACCTCCGCCGCATGGTCGCGGCGCACCTGATCGACCAGATCCGCCATGGCCGCGCGGCCCAGGCCACGGCCCCGCTGACCGGGGCGCACCCACACCCCGTGGATCTGGGCGACCGGACCGAACAGGGCGCCGACGTCGGCCTTGAACACCACGCGGGAGTCGTCGAAGACCACATAGGTGCGCCCCTGGCGGATCAGGGCGGCCACGCGGGCCCGGTAGGAGCGTCCGGAATCGCCGTGCAACGGGTCGACCCCGACCTCCTCGCGGAACATCGCCACGGCGGCAGGGAAGACGGCGTCCTCCTCCCCCGGCAGTGCGGGGCGCAGACCCGATGGGGAGGTAGCCGCGGTCGCCTCATCCGCCACCAGCAGCGGCTGGCTCCAGCGGTACTCGCGGACGTCGCTCCCCCAGGCCGCGGACAGCGGCGCCCACAGCTTCTCGACGGCGGCGCGGTCACCCACCACGGAGCTGGCTCGCCGCGACCGGGCGGCCATGTGCCGGCCGAAGTCGTCCAGCGCCAGGTCCGTCGCGGACATCGGGGACAGGTTCACCCCGTGCCACAGCAGGCCGACGGGCGCGTCCTCGTCGCCGGCCAGGGAGAACTCCTGGGAGACCGTCTGCGTCCGGCCGACCTCATGCAGCCTCGCCCCTGCGAGCGCGTTGGTCACCGGATCGGTGAGCGCATGCGCGAGAGCGACCTCGATGCCGCTGGGGCGGACCGCTCGGATCCGCCCTCCGCGCCGGAACACGGCGGGCTCAGCTGACGGAGACGGTCGGTGCCCCGGCGGCGACGGCCTCCCCGCCGTCGGCCTCGGCCGCGATCCGGTTGGCCTCGGCCAGCAGGGTCTCGACGATCTCGTCCTCAGGGACGGTCTTGATGACCTCACCCTTGACGAAGATCTGACCCTTGCCGTTGCCGGAGGCCACGCCGAGATCGGCCTCGCGGGCCTCGCCGGGCCCGTTGACGACGCAGCCCATGACGGCCACGCGCAGGGGGACCTCGAGATCCTTCAGGCCCTCGGTGACCTTGTCGGCCAGCGAGTAGACGTCGACCTGGGCACGGCCGCAGGACGGGCAGGAGACGATGTCCAGCTTGCGGGGCTTGAGGTTCAGCGACTGCAGGATCTGGTTGCCGACCTTGACCTCCTCCACGGGCGGAGCCGAGAGGGAGACGCGGATGGTGTCGCCGATGCCCTCGCCGAGCAGGATGCCGAAGGCCACGGAGGACTTGACGGTTCCCTGGAAGGCGGGGCCGGCCTCGGTGACCCCGAGGTGCAGCGGCCAGTCGCCGCGCTCGGAGAGCTGGCGGTAGGCCTCGACCATGATGATCGGATCGTTGTGCTTCACGGAGATGCCGAAGTCGTGGAAGTCGTGTTCCTCGAACAGGGAGGCCTCCCACACCGCGGATTCCACGAGCGCCTCGGGGGTGACGCGGTCACCGGTCATCATGCGCTTGTCGATGCTGCCGGCGTTGACGCCGATGCGCAGAGCCGTGCCGTGCTCCTTCGCGGCGGCGGCGATGTCGCCCACCTGGTCGTCGAAGCGACGGATGTTGCCGGGGTTCACGCGGACTCCCGCGCAGCCCGCCTCGATGGCGGCGAAGACGTACTTGGGCTGGAAGTGGATGTCGGCGATCACCGGGATCTGGGACTTCGCCGCGATCGCGGGCAGCGCATCGGCATCCTCCTGGCGCGGGCAGGCCACGCGCACGATGTCGCAGCCGGCGGCGGTCAGCTCCGCGATCTGCTGGAGGGTGGCGTTGATGTCGTGCGTCGGCGTGGTGGTCATCGACTGCACGGTGATCGGCGCGTCACCGCCGACGTACGTGCTGCCGAGTTTGACCTTGCGCGTCTTCCGGCGCGGTGCGAGCACCGTCGGCGGCTGCTTGACGGACGGGATCCCGAGGCTCACTGAAGTCACTCCTCCATTATGGACTCCTGCGGCAGAGGTGGAAGGCGAGCTATGACACCTCCACCGCACCTGCACGAGCCCGCCGCGCACCGCGGAGCCCCGCCGCCCCTCAGGGGAACAGCGTGATGGGCTCGACGATGTCCGCGTAGAGCAGCAGCACCGTCATGAGGATGAAGGCGATCGCGACCGCGTTGGTCAGCGGCAGCAGCCGTGACATGTCCACCGGCCCCGGGTCCGCTCTCCCGCGCAGCCGTGCCAGCAGGCGCCGGATGCCTTCGACCAGGGCTCCGGCCACATGGCCGCCGTCCAGCGGAAGCAGCGGCACCAGGTTGAACACGAACAGCGCCATGTTCAGGGAGGCGAGCATCGAGATCATGGTCCCGGTCTTCTCGCGCAGCTCGAACCCGGGCTGGTCGGCGGAGGCGACCTCGCCGGCAAGTCGAGAGACCCCGACCACGCCGAGAGGGCCGTCGGGGTCCCGCTCGGCGCTGCCGAAGGCCGCCTGGGCCACCTCGTAGAGCCGCACGGGCAGGGTGAGGATCAGCGCCCCGGTGCGGGTGAAGGCGGACCACGCCATCTCGGGCACGACGGCCGGGGACTGCGGGACCAGTTCCCGGGTGCCGGAGACGCCGAGGAAGCCGACCTGCTCGGTGACCAGATCCCCGTCCTCGTCGTAGACCGCGGAGCCGTCCTCGTCCAGCACCGGTCGCGCGTCCACGATCGGGGTGGCCTCGAGGGTGAGGATCTCGCCGTCGCGCTCGATGACGACGGGCACGGTGCGGTCGCCGCTGGCGCGGACCGCCGAGGTCACGTCGGACCAGGTCTCGATCTCGTGGCCGTCGATCTCACGCAGGGTGTCGCCGGGCCGGATACCGGCCGCGAGGGCCGGGGCCTCGGGCCTGCCCTCGCAGCTCGCGTCGGCCGGAGCATCGGCAGGGACCACGCACTCGGAGACGGTGTCGACGGTCGGGGTGATGGCGGGCAGACCGATCCCGGTGACCATCACCGCCATCAGCACCACGGAGATCAGCAGGTTCATGGCGGGCCCGCCGAGCATCACCACCAGCTTCTTGGGCACCGAGAGGGCCACGAAGGTGCGGTGGGCGTCCTCGGGTCCGTACTGGGAGGCCTCGTACGCCTTGGCCTCCTGGGACATCTGCGCCATCTGCTGGACGAGCCCGGTGGAGTCCTCCCGGATCGTGCCCTCCGGCTCCCCCTTGTGCGGCGGGAACATCCCGATCATGCGGATGTACCCGCCCAGCGGGATCGCCTTGAGCCCGTATTCGGTCTCGCCGCGGGTGCGGGAGAAGACCGTCGGCCCGAAGCCGATCATGTACTGGGTCACCCGGACGCCGAACAGCTTGGCCGGAAGCAGGTGGCCCACTTCGTGCAGGGCGATGGAGATCGCGAGGCCGGCGGCGACGACCAGGACGCCGACGATGAACAGCAGGGCGCCGCTCATCCTCCGCTGCCCTCGATCAGCTCCCGTGCGGCGGCGCGAGCCCAGGCCTCCACGGCCAGGACGCCCTCGACGCCTCCGCTCGGCGTCGCCTGCGGACGCAGCGGGTGCGCGAGCACGGAGGTGATCAGCTCGGTGATCCCCAGGAAGGTCAGCCGTCCCTCCAGGAACGCGCTGACGGCCTCCTCGTTGGCGGCGTTGTACGCGGCCATCGCTCCTCCGCCCTCGCGGTGGGCGGCGCGGGCGACGGTGATCGCCGGGAAGGTGTCCTCGTCGACCGGTTCAAAGGTCCAGGACTGGGCGGTGGAGAAGTCGAGCGGAGCGGCCAGCCCCGGCAGCTTCTCCGGGTGTGCGAGCGCCCAGCCGATCGCGTGGCTCATGTCCGGGGGGCTCGCCTGGGCGATGGTGGACCCGTCGACCAGCGTCGCCATGGAGTGCACGATCGACTGCGGATGGACGACGACGTCCACGCGGTCCTCCGGCAGGTCGAACTGCAGGCACGCCTCGATGACCTCGAGCGCCTTGTTGACCAGCGTCGCGGAGTTGGTGGTGATCACGGGGCCCATCGCCCAGGTGGGGTGGGTGAGGGCCTGCTCGGGAGTGACCCCTTCGAGCTGCGAGCGGGTGCGGCCGCGGAAGGGGCCGCCGGAGGCGGTCACCACGAGGCGGTCGACCTGCTCGGGGCGGACCCCCGCCAGGGCCTGGGCGATCGCGGTGTGCTCGGAGTCGACGGGGAGGATCTGGCCGGGGGCCGCGGCCCGGGTGACGAGCTCACCGCCGACGACGAGGGATTCCTTGTTGGCCAGGGCCAGCCGGGCTCCGGAGGCGAGGGCGGCGAGGGTGGGCAGCAGGCCGACGGACCCGGTCACGGCGTTGAGGACCACGTCGCCCTCGCCGAGGCTCCCCGCCAGGTGGGCCACGGCGCCCTGGCCACTCTCGAGGCGGGGAGCGGAGATTCCCGCCGTCCGGCAGGCGGCGGTCACGGCGCGCTCGACGCCCTCGGCGCGGTCCGGGTCGGAGACCACGAGCCGCTCGGGGCGGTGGGCGAGGACCTGTTCGGCGACCAGCTCGGGCCGCGAGCCGCCGACGGCGAGGCCGTGGACCTGGGCGAGGTCCGGGTAGCGGGAGATGACCGCCAGGGTCTGGGTGCCGATGGAGCCGGTGGCCCCGAGCAGCACGAGCCGACGGGCGGGGCCCCCGGTCACGGCACGGAGGCCATCACGTCCGCGACGTGGTCCAGGTAGACGTCGACCACGGCCTCCCGGTATCCGTCCGGGCCACGGCGACGGCGGAAGGCGGCACGACGCACGTCGTCCACGCTCATCGGCAGCCCGTCGGTGAAGTAGGCGACCAGCTGATCGCACAGCGCGTCGACGTCGGCCCGATCGTAGGCCGGCTCCCCCTGGGGCGCCGGTGCGAACCGCTCCCCGGCGGGACGCTCCAGGCGCTCCTTGAGCATCTCGGCGCGTTCGGTGAGCTGGGCGACCCAGACGTCCTCGCCCTTCTCGGCGATGGCGTCGTCCCTGGCCTGCAGGGCGAAGGCGTCCGAGAGACGGTCCAGGGCCTCGTCGACCACGCGCATGTCATAGCCGCCGCGCTCGGTGCCGAAGCTGGCCGAGGTGATGTCCGCTCCGCTGAAGCCGGGATCGCGCCCCTCGTAGGCGGTGCGGGCGCGGGCGAGGAACTCGTCGACCTCGCGCATGTCGTATCCGACGCTGAAGCGAGAGACACGCTCGAACGATGTGCTCACCAGTGGATCCTTCCTCGGTGCTGTCGGTGTCCCACTGTAGCGGCGTGGGCGGTGGGGTTCGTGGACGTCGGCGCCGCGATCACTGGGCGCCGCCGGCGACGGCCTCGACGCGGGCGACCCGGGCCTCACGGTCCTCCCGGTGCACGTCGGTCTCGATGACCTCTGCGGCGAGCTGGCCGCAGGCTCCGTCGATGTCCGAGCCACGGGTGTCCCGGATGGTCGCCGAGATCCCGTTGTCCCGCAGGGTCTGGACGAACTGCTTCTCCACGAACGGATCCGACGCGGTCCACTTCGAGCCCTTGACCGGGTTCAGAGGGATCGGGTTGACGTGGACCCAGTGGGCGCCGCCGTGCGCGATCAGCCGATCCGCCAGCAGCTGGGCGCGGTGCGCCTGATCGTTGATGTCGCGGATCAGGGCGTATTCGATGCTGACGCGCCGGCCCGTGGTCTCGAAGTAGTCGTGGGCCGCCTCGAGGATCTCGTCGACGTCGAAGCGGGTGTTGATCGGGACCAGCTCGTTGCGCAGCGCGTCGTCCGGGGCGTGCAGGGAGACGGCGAGAGTCAGCGGGATCTTCTCGGCGGTCAGCTTGCGCACGGCGGGGGCGAGGCCGACGGTGGAGACGGTGATGTGGCGCGCCCCCATGCCGAAGCCCTCCGGGGCGGGGGCGTTCAGGCGCCGGCACACGGTCGCCACGGGCCGGTAGTTCGCCAGCGGCTCTCCCATCCCCATGAACACGACGTTCGAGACGCGGCCGGGGCCGCCGGGCAGTTCGCCGCCAGCGAGCAGCTGATTGGCGATGCGCACCTGCTCGAGGATCTCGGCGGTCGAGAGGTTGCGGGTCAGGCCCATCTGCCCGGTGGCGCAGAAGGGGCAGTTCATCCCGCAGCCGGCCTCGGAGGAGATGCACAGGGTCACGCGGTCGCTGTAGCGCATCAGCACCGACTCGACCATGGAGCCGTCGAACAGCTTCCACAGGAACTTCTGGGTGGCACCGTGGTCGGCGGACTGCCTCGAGACCACCGTCAGCAGCTGCGGGAAGAAGCGTTCGACGAGTTCCTCGCGGCGGTCCTTGGGCAGGTCGGTGAGGTCCGCGGGATCGGTGGTGAAGTGCTCGAAGTAGTGGACCGAGAGCTGCTTGGCGCGGAAGCCGGGCAGCCCCATCTCCTCGACGGCGGCGATGCGCTCGGCCAGGGTGAGATCGGCCAGGTGCGATGGCGGCTTGCCCCGGCGCGTGGGACGCAGCTGGAGCTGCCCGGGCGCCAGGGCGACCTTCTCGCCGGGCACGGCCTCGCGGGAGAGATCAGGGAGTTCGGGCGGGTCGGTGTTCGTGTTCATGGCAGCAGGACCTCCAGCATGACGTAGGTGGTGGGGGCGGCGAGCAGGACGGAATCGACCCGATCCAGCACGCCCCCGTGGCCGGGAAGCAGATGGCCCATGTCTTTGATCCCCAGGTCACGCTTGAGGAGGGACTCGGCGAGATCACCGCAGGTGGAGACGATCACCAGGACCACGCCGAGGATCACGCCCGTCCACCATGGCAGACCCAGGCCGAACGATCCGACGGCCGTGACCGCCGCAGTGCCCAGGATGAGCGAACCGGCGAACCCCTCCCAGCTCTTCTTGGGGCTGATGCCCGGGGCCATGGGATGGGACCCGAACAGGACGCCGCTGACGTAGCCGCCGACGTCGTTGCCCACCGGTCCCAGCACGGCCAGCAGCACCAGCAGCGGCCCCTGGTCCAGACCGAACAGCAGCAGGGTGAAGCAGCCCAGGAAGGAGACCCAGGCCAGGGCGAACACTCCCCCGGCGACGTCCCGCAGCGCGGTCAGGCCCATCGACTCCGAGGCCCGCCACACGATCAGCACGCACACCGCGACGGCCGTGGACACCAGCAGCCCCTCGACCTCGAACACGACGGTGGAGACCACCATGCCGATCACGCCGACCAGCAGCGGCACTGCCGCGACCCGCAGACCGCCCTGAGCCAGGGCACGGGTCAGCTCGAGCACGGCGAGCACCATCGTGACCGCCACCAGGACCGGGAAGGCCTGGGGCACGACGAACAGCGACGCGAGCAGCGCCGCACCGAGGCCGAGACCGACCAGGATCGCTGCCGGCAGGTCCCGGCCGGCACCACGGCGCTTCGCGCGCGGGGGCGCGCCGGTCACGCCCTCGGCCGCCTCGAGCGGCATCGAGGCGGCCGGGCGTGCGGAGCGGTCCGGGTCCGAGGTCACGAGGGCGGCAGGAGATCGAGGGCGACGTCAGATCGTCGCGAGCTCGGACTCCTTGGCGCCGAGCGCCTCGTCGATCTGATCGATGAACTTCTTGGTCACGGACTCGAGCTCCTTCTCGGCGCGGTTGCCCTCGTCCTCGCCGATCTCCTTGTCCTTGACCAGCTTCTCGATGCTCTTCTTCGCGTTGCCGCGGGAGCCGCGCACGGCGACGCGGCCGTCCTCGGCCTTGGTGCGGGCGAGCTTGATGTACTCCTTGCGTCGCTCCTCGGTCAAC
Source organism: Brachybacterium sp. SYSU DS0246 (assembly GCF_059391765.1). NCBI lineage: Bacteria > Bacillati > Actinomycetota > Actinomycetes > Micrococcales > Dermabacteraceae > Brachybacterium > Brachybacterium sp. SYSU DS0246. The sequence goes on from NZ_JBZXYT010000027.1 coordinate 47,372, forward strand.
GAGGGCAGGACCACGCGCAGGTTGTCACCGTTGTTGGTGGGGTTCACGCCCAGGTCCGAGTCCCGCAGCGCAGTCTCGACCTGCCCGATCGCGCTCATGTCGTAGGGCGTGACGATGACGGTGCGGGCCTCGGGGAACTGCAGCGAGGCGAGCTGGTTCAGCGGTGTCGGCGCTCCGTAGTACTCGACCATGATGCCCTGGAACATCGCGGCGTTGGCCCGGCCGGTGCGGATGGAGCCGAACTCCTCCTTGGTGACCTGGACGGACTTGGACATCTTGGCCTCGGCGTCCTTCAGGATGCTCGCGGTGTCGTCGCTCACGGGATGCTCCTCGGTTCTCGGTGGGTGGTGGGATCCATTGTCCCGCACCGTCAAGGCGGGACTGCTGGGTGGACTCTTGCGCGGCGGGCACGCCCCCGCTCCCGGCCTCCGGGGAGGTCGGCGGCTCCGGGCCCCTCGGCCGAGCAGAGACCGCGGGGACGTCGGCCGCGGGGGGCTGGAGCCCTCGCGTGTCCGGATCAGTCGCTGGTGACCACGGTCCCGATCCGGTCCCCGCGCAGCGCGCGGGTGATGTTGCCGGGCGTGTCCAGGCCGAAGACCATCATCTGCTGGGCGTTGTCCATGCACAGGCTGAAGGCGGTGGAGTCGACGACCTTCAGACCGCGCTGGAGGGCGTCGTTGTAGGTGACGGCCTCGAGCTTGACGGCGTCGGGATTCGTGCGGGGATCGGAATCGTAGACCCCGTCGACGCCGTTCTTGGCCATCAGCACCTCTTCGCAGCCGATCTCCAATGCGCGCTGGACGGCGACGGTGTCGGTGGAGAAGTACGGCATGCCCGCGCCGGCGCCGAAGATCACCACGCGACCCTTCTCCAGGTGCCGCACGGCGCGCAGCGGGATGTAGGGCTCGGCGACCTGACCCATCTCGATGGCGGTCTGCACCCGCGTGGTCACGCCGCGCTGTTCGAGGAAGTCCTGGAGGGCGAGACAGTTCATGACGGTGCCGAGCATGCCCATGTAGTCGGCGCGCCGGCGGTCCATGCCCCGCTGGGACAGCTCGGCGCCGCGGAAGAAGTTCCCTCCCCCGACGACGATGGCGCATTCCACGCCCTGGGCGACACCCTCGGCGATCTCCGCGGCCACGCGCGAGACGACGTCGGGATCGACGCCGACGGCGCCGCCGCCGAAGGCTTCTCCGGAGAGCTTGAGGAGGACCCGGCGGCCGTCCTGCTTCTTCGGGAGAACGGGTATGGGGGACGTGAACGTCTGGGTCATGTCGGTCCTTCCGCGCGGGGTCCTCGGTGATGATACCGAGCCGGGGGGGGGGGGGGGGGGGGGGGGGGGGGGGGGGGGGGGGGGGGGGGGGGGGGGGGGGGGGGGGGGGGGGGGGGGGGGGGGGGGGGGGGGGGGGGGGGGGGGGGGGGGGGGGGGGGGGGGGGGGG
>NZ_JBZXYT010000028.1:0-48609 GCF_059391765.1 Brachybacterium sp. SYSU DS0246
TTTTAAACAGTTTAAGGGCAAGAAACCCCATTTTTGCTTTGATGAGGTGCGGGCGCGGGCGCGCCGCCGCTGCTGGCCCGGAGCCGTCGGCGGGTGTCGGGGTAGAAGTCACGGTCACCACAGGCTCGTCCCCACTGTTCTCTTCGAGATGGCGTTGGCGGACAGCACGAGCGTGAGCCCGATGATCGACTCGAACAGGCCGATCGCCGTCGCGTAGCTGAAGTTGCTGGACTCGATACCGATTCGATAGAGGTACGTCGCGATGACGTCAGCCGTCGGATAGGTCAGCGGGTTGTACAGCAGCAGGACCTTCTCGAAACCGACCGCCATGAACGTGCCGATGTTGAGGATGAGCAGCGTGATCATCGTCGGCCGGATGCCCACCAGAGTGATGTGCCAGGTCTGCTGCCAGCGGTTGGCACCGTCGATGCGGGCGGCTTCGTACAGCTGGTCATCGATCGTGGTCAGTGCGGCGAGGTAGAGGATGGTTCCCCAGCCGACCGTCTGCCACAGCTCCGAGCTGACGTAGATGGTGCGGAACCAGTCCGCGTTCTGCATGAAGTTGATTCTGTCGGCCCCCACCAGGGTGATCAGCTGGTTGACCGTTCCCTGGACCGAGAAGATCTGGAACACCATGCCGGCCACGATGACGATCGACATGAAGTGCGGCAGGTAGGAGACGGTCTGCACGAGACGCTTGAACCACCGCACGCGGATCTCGTTGAGAAGCAGCGCCAGGATGATCGGCATCGGGAAGCAGATCAGCAGCGTCAGCAGCCCCAGGATCACGGTGTTCTGGAAGACGTCCCAGAACTTCGCGTCCGAGATGAACATCTTGATGTAGTGCAGGCCCACCCATTCGTCGCCGAAGATGTTCCCACCGGGGCGGAACCGACGGAAGGCAATGATATTCCCCGCCATCGGCAGATACCGGAACACCAGCAGATACGCCAGCGGCAGGACCAGGAACGTGTACAGCCGCCAGTCCTTGCGCAGCACGCGCCGCCAGGTGTTCTTCTTGGGTCCGGGTCTCCCGCTCGAGGGAGGGGCCGCTGTCGCCGGTCGTGCGGGCACGCCGTCGACACCCTGTGTGCCATCCGGTGCGGGTGATCCCTGCTGAACGGTCATACGTCGTGTACCGGCTGCATCGACATCGATACTTCACCTCTTCTCATCACTACGTCGTGATCACCGCCGAAAAGATTCATCCGGAGTATCGGTGTGTTTTCAGTCTATAGGGCGCCGTTTCTCACCGTCAAGGGAAGCGCTCTCCCCTGCCAGTCGCTGCGGCGACCGCCCGATACGTTCTGAGCGCTGTGGACGGCGGACATCATTCCGGCAGGCCACAGCACTGCAGGGCGGCAGCGAGAGGGCTGTGCACCGTCAGGGTCCGCTAGCGGGAATCCTTCTGCGCGCACGCCGTCGGATACCCATCACGTAACGAAAGTTTTCGGACCGCGGTCTGACCGGGGCCCTCATGGTCCTCACGGTCCTCGGGTCGCCCCGTGAGGTCAGTGCTGACCGGGCAGGAACGCGGTGGCACCGGCGAGGGCGCCCTGCGACTCGGAGCTCCTGCTCACCGGCACGACCGTCGACGGCGTGACGAGCACCCGGTCGCCGTCGCCGACCTCGCGCACCTCGCCGACGACCCGGAAAGAGGCCTCGTGCGCGGTGTCCTCGCTCGAGGCGCCCACGCGCACCCGAAGCTCGCCGGGCTCGACGATGCGCCGGTAGTCCTCCCCGAGGAAGGCGGCGCGGTCCATGTGCAGATCGAAGGTGACCCGGGCGCTCTCCCCCGGGGCGAGAGCGACCTTGGTGAAGCCGATGAGCCGCTTCAGGGGGCGCACCACCGAGGCGACGGGGTCGCAGAGGTAGAGCTGGACGACCTCCTTGCCCTCGCGCTCGCCCACGTTGGTCACCACTGCCGAGACCTCGACGGCGCCGTCGGGCGCGACCTCGGTGGCCGAGACCTCCAGGTCCGAGTACTCGAAGCGGGAGTAGCCGAGACCGTGGCCGAAGGGGAACAGCGGCTTGGGATCGATGTTGGAGATGCCCTCGCTGACCCACGCCAGCACCGGGGCCAGATAGGTGCCGGGCTGGCCGCCCATGCCGCCGGGGATGCCGATGGGCAGGCGGCCCGAGGGGTTCACGCGACCGGAGAGGACGCCCGCGATCGCGCTGCCGCCCTCCTCGCCGGGCATGAATGCCTGCACGATGGCGGCGCAGCGGTCGACGTAGGCGCCGAGCGCGTAGGGACGACCGGTGACCATCACCAGCACCACCGGGGTGCCGGTGGCCAGGACGGCCTCGACCAGCTCGTGCTGGGCGCCGGGCAGCTGGAGGTCCGCGACGTCGCAGCCCTCGCCCGAGGTGCCGGCACCGAAGAGTCCGGCGATGTCGCCGACGGCGAGGACCGCGACGTCGGCGGCCTCGGCCGCCGTGACGGCCTCGGCGATCCCGGCGGTTCCCGTACCGGTGAAGTCCGTGCCCGCGACGGTGGTGACCGTGGAGCCGGGGAACTCGGCGGTCATCGCCTCGGCGAGCGACGGAACGGGGACGGCGGTGCCGTTGTCCTCCAGGCGCGAGAGGACGTGGTTGGTGAAGCTGTAGCAGCCCAGGAAGCTGCGCGGCTCGACGGCGCTGGGGCCGATCAGGGCGATCCGGCCCGGGGCCGCCAGCGGCAGGGTCGCGGCGTCGTTGCGCAGCAGGACGATGGATTCCTCGGCCAGCCGGCGCGCGACCTCGCGGTTCTCGGCCGGGTCCAGGTCGATGGCCTCGCCGGTCGTGGCGGGGTCGAAGCCCGGATCCAGCAGACCCAGCTCCACCTTCTGGCGCAGCACCCGCCGCACCGCGGTGTCCAGCACCTCGACGTCGAGGTCCCCATCCTCGATGGCCTCCAGCAGCAGCGGGAACGTGTTGGTCTCGGGCAGCTCGACGTCCATACCGGCGCGGAGCGTGGTCACGGCGGCCTCGCGCGTGGTCTCCACGACCCGGTGCATGGACTGCAGGAAGTTCACGGCCCAGTAGTCGGAGACCACGGTGCCCTCGAAGCCCCACGTCTCGCGCAGCAGCTCGGTCATCAGCCAGTGGCTGGCCGCGGGGGCGATGCCGTCGACGTCGGCGTAGGAGTTCATCACCGCGCCGACCTCTCCCCGGCGCACGGCCATCTCGAAGGGGACCAGGTCGATCTCGTGGAACTCGCGACGGCCGATGGAGACCGGGGCGTGGTTGCGGCCGGCGCGCGAGGCGGCATGGCCGGCGAAGTGCTTCAGCGTGGCGATCACGCCGGAATCCTGCAGACCCCTCACGTACTCGGTGGCCAGCATACCGGTGAGGTACGGGTCCTCCCCCATGGTCTCCTCGATGCGGCCCCAGCGGTAGTCGCGCACGATGTCGAGGACGGGCGCGAGGCCGACATGGGTTCCCAGTGCCCGCATGTCCGCGCCGATGCGACGGGACATCTCGCCGATCAGCTCCGGGTCGAAGCTCGCACCCCAGGCGATGGCGGCGGGATAGGTGGTGGCCTCGTGCGCCATCAGCCCGGTCAGGCATTCCTCGTGCGCGATCGCCGGGATCCCGTGCGGGGAGTTCTCGGTGACGGTGGCCTGCATGCGGCGCAGGTTCTCGACACCTTCCTGCGCAGTCATCGGGGCGCTGCCGAAGGGACGGGTGATGTGCCCGAGACCGTTGCGCGCCGCCTCCTCGAAGGGATCGCGGCCCTCGTCGAAGGTGGACTGCATGGGGGCGAAGCCCTCCGCGTCACCGATCTCCGGCCGCTTCCAGTAGCTGCCCAGCTGAGCGACCTTCTCCTCCAGGGTGAGGTCGGCCAGCAGCGCCTCGACGCGCTGCTCGGTGCCCACCGAGGGGTCTGTCCACGCGGGAACGGTCATGGGGTGCTCCTTCGCACTGCCGACGAGGGCACGCATCGGCGTCGGCCACTCGGGGTTCGGTCTCGTTTAGCAAGTTTTCGGCCACTTTCGGTGGTGCCGAGACTAGATGAGCGTCCGCTTGCCGGTCAACACCGGCGGCGCGATAGGGTGCAAGCGGTTCCCGACGGACGCTCCCCGGCCCCGGCGCTCCACGGCCTCCCGCGTCATCACTGGCCAACGGACTTTTTCGGCATGGACGCCGTGCCGGTGGGGATCGACCGCCGCGTCGGGAGCAGCGCCCGCCCGTCGTCCCGAAACTTTTCCCGAGGAGCCGTGAGACAGCCCGTGACATCGCCGCATCAAGATATCCGACCACTGCACGTCGGCATGGTCGGCTACGGCTTCATGGGGGCCGCCCATTCCCATGCCTGGCGCACCGCGCATCGCTTCTTCGACCTGCCGCTGACGCCGGTTCTGCACTCCATCGCGGGCCGCACGGACAGCTCCGTGCGCGCGGCCGCCGAGCGCTACGGCTTCGCGTCCGCCACCACACGCTGGCAGGACCTGGTCGAGGATCCCCAGATCGATCTGATCGACATCTGCACGCCGGGCGATACCCACCTCGAGATCGCCACGGCGGCGCTGGCCGCGGGCAAGCACGTGCTGTGCGAGAAGCCGCTGGCCAACTCGGTGAAGGAATCCGAGCAGATGGCCCGGGCCGCGCAGCAGGCGCGCGAGGCCGGATCACTGACGATGTGCGGGTTCAGCTACCGCCGCACCCCCGCGCTCGCCTACGCCCGCCGCCTGGTGGCGGACGGCGCGGTCGGCGAGATCCGCCAGATCCGGGCCAACTACCTCCAGGACTGGCTCTCCGACGCCGACGCCCCCATGACATGGCGCCTGGACAAGGACAAGGCGGGATCCGGGGCCCTCGGCGACATCGGCGCCCACGTCATCGATCTCGCCCAATGGGTCTCCGGCCAGCACATCGCGGAGGTCTCCGGCACGCTGGAGACGATGGTTCCGACCCGGCCCGCGGCAGGGACCGCGGAGGGACTCGGCGGCCGCGGCGACACCTCCGGCGAGCGCCAGCAGGTCACGGTCGACGACGTCGCACTGTTCACCGCCCGCTTCGCGAACGGCACGCTGGGCTCCTTCGAAGCCACCCGGATGGCGCAGGGCCGCAAGAACGCGATGCGCCTGGAGATCAACGGCTCGAAGGGCTCCCTGTCCTTCGACTTCGAGCGGATGAACGAGCTGCAGTTCTACGACGCCACCGCACCGGAGGGGCGGCAGGGCTTCACCCGCATCCTCACCACCGAGCCCGAGCACCCCTACGCCGAGGCCTGGTGGCCCACCGGGCACGGCCTCGGCTACGAGCACACCTTCACCCACGAGATCGCGGACCTCGTGCGCGCGATCGGCGAGGGCACCGAGCCCTCCCCGTCCTTCGAGGAGGCGCTGCAGGTCCAGCGCGTCCTCGCGGCCGTCGAGTCCAGCTCGGACCACGGCAGCAGCTGGCAGCGGATCGACACTCAGGAGAACACCCGATGACCGACCACCCCACCTCCTCGACCAGCATCTTCGTCGACGAAGGCCAGGATCCCGGCGCCCGCAGGGCGCTCGTCGTCCGCGGCGGCTGGGACGGCCACCAGCCCGTCGAGACCACCGACCTGTTCATCCCTTTCCTGCGGGAGAACGGCTTCGACGTCCGCATCGAGGGCTCCCCGGCCGTCTATGCCGACGCGGAGTACATGGCCACGGTGGATCTGATCCTCCAGTGCAACACGATGTCCACCATCGAGAAGGAGGAGTTCGAGGGCCTGCGCGCGGCCGTCGAGGCCGGCACCGGGCTGGCCGGCTGGCACGGCGGCATCGCCGACAGCTACCGCAGCAACTCCGACTACCTCACGCTGATCGGCGGCCAGTTCGGCTGCCATCCGGGCAAGCATCCCGACGAGCGCACCGGCGAGCAGTCCGACAACTACGTGCCCTACACCGTGAACATGCTGCCCGAGGCCGCCGAGCATCCCATCACCCGGGGCATCGAGGACTTCGACCTGGTCACCGAGCAGTACTGGGTGCTCTCGGACGACTACATCGACGTGCTCGCCACCACCACGCAGAAGGTGCGCGAATGGGATCCGTGGCACCGCCCGGTGACCTCCCCGGCGATCTGGACACGGCAGTGGGGCCAGGGGCGCATCTTCGTCTCCACGCCCGGTCACCGGGTCGAGGTGCTCGAGGATCCGAACGTGCGCACCATCGTCGAGAGGGGCCTGCTGTGGGCAGCACGCTGAACGATCAGAAGACCGCTTCGGCTCCGGCCGGGGCGGTCGGCGGCGACCGGGAGCCGATGCGGATCGGCATGATCGGCTGCGGCGTGATCTCCCGGCAGTACCTGGCCACCTTCGACGCCCTGCCGGGGGTCGAACTGGTCGCCGTCGCCGACCTCGACCCCGAGCGCGCGCAGGCCGCGGCGGAGGGCCGGGAGGGGGTGCGGGCGCTGGGAGTCGACGAGCTGATCGCCGATCCCGATGTCGACACGGTCCTGAACCTGACGATCCCCGCCGCGCACGCCGACGTCGACCTGCGCGTGATCGCCGCCGGCAAGAACGTCTACTCCGAGAAGCCGTTCGCGGTCACCACCGAGGAGGGGCGGGCGGTCCTCGAGGCCGCCCGCGAGGCCGGGGTCGTCGTCGGCAGCGCGCCGGACACGGTGCTGGGCACCGGCACCCAGACCGCCCGCGCCGCGATCGACGACGGCCTCATCGGCACCCCGATCGCCGCGACGGCGACCATGCTCACCCCGGGCCATGAGCGCTGGCATCCGCAACCGGACTTCTACTACGTCCCCGGCGGCGGCCCGCTGCTGGACATGGGGCCGTACTACATCCACGCCCTGGTCACGCTGCTGGGACCGATCGACGCGGTGATCGGGGCGAGCAGCCGGCTGCGCCCGGAGCGCACGATCGGCTCCGGCCCCCGCCAGGGCGAGAGCATCCCGGTCACCACCGACACCCATGTCACCGGTGTGCTCGTCCACGCATCCGGCGCGCTGTCCACGCTGGTGATGAGCTTCGACGCGGTCGCGACCGCGTCCCGCCCGATCGAGATCCACGGCACCGGAGGCAGCCTCGCCGTGCCCGATCCCAACCGCTTCGAGGGCGAGGTCTCCGTGCACCCGCTCGGCGGGGACGGCTGGGAGACGCTGCCGGAGTCGGCCGGATACGTCGGCGCCTCCCGCGGCATCGGACTGGCCGACATGGCCGAGCGCGGAGCAGCCCTGCGCGCGAGCGGAGAGCTGGGCCAGCACGTCCTCGAGGTCATGAACGCCGTGCTGGAGTCTTCGACCAGCGGGCGCAGGGTCGAGATCACCAGCACGTGCGAGCGTCCCGACGCGGTCGGCCTCCAGGATCTGCAGACTCCCGTCTGAGCTCGTGCCGTCCGAGCCGTGCCGTCCGAGCCGTGCCGTCCGAGCCGTGCCGTCCGAGCCGTGCCGTCCGAGCGGTGCCGTCCGAGCGGTGCCGTCCGAGCGGGGACGCTCGGCGGCCCGTTCGGGCTGGACCGTTCGAGGCTGCACCGCTCGGGCTAGCACGACACACCGCATGCCGTGGCAACATCCTGCACGCGACTGCTACGGCCGTGGTGATGCAGGACACTTCTGGAAATGGCTTACCGGAGCCAGGTGCGGCGCTGCGATGGCGCGACCCGCCCGATGCCGCAGCACGGCGCTGCTGGCAGGGCACGTCGTACGGGCCCGGCCCAGCCTCCGAGCCACCTCTCACCCTCACTGATCCCCCGCCAATCCCCCACTCTCCATCGCTCACCGTTCGCCCGCCCCACCGCCGGAAAGGCTCTCCGCCTCATGCTCAACGTCGCTGTCATCGGTACCGGCAACATCTCCGACGCCCATCTCGGTGCCTACCTGGAGGCGTCCGACGAGGTGCGCATCGTCGCCCTGGCCGACCTGACGCTCGAGCGGGCCGACGCCAAGCGTGAGGCGTTCGGCCTGACGGAGGCCCGCTCGTACGCGGACACCGACGCGATGTTCGAGGCCGAGGATCTCGACCTGGTCAGCGTCACCACTCCCCCGTCGGCCCACCGCCCGGTCGCGGTCAAGGCGCTGGAGGCCGGCATCAACGTGATCGTCGAGAAGCCGATGGCCCCCTCGCTCGAGGACTGCGACGCCATGATCGAGGCGCAGCGACGCAGCGGGAAGATCCTCTCGGTGATCGCGCAGAACCGATTCCGTGACGAGATGATGGGGCTCAAGGCCGTCCTGGATTCGGGCAAGCTCGGCTCGATCTCCCACACCCGCATCGCCTCGGAATGGTGGCGCGGACTCTCCTACTACGACCTGTGGTGGCGCGGCACCTGGGCCTCCGAGGGCGGCGGCTGCACGCTGAACCACGCCATCCACCACATCGACATCGCTCTGTGGCTGCTGGGCCGGCCGCAGGCGGTCGCGGCGATGATGACCAACGCTCAGCACCACAACGCCGAGGTCGAGGATCTCGGGGTGGCGATCCTGAAGTACGAGCGCGGCCTGGCGGAGCTGACCAGCTCTGTCGTCCACCACGGCCAGCAGCAGGAGATCGTGGTCCAGGGCGAGCACGCCCGTGTCTCCCAGCCCTGGGCCGTGGTCGCCGAGACCCCTCAGCCCAACGGGTTCCCGACCCCCGAGGGCAACAGCTCGCTGGTCGCCGACCTCGAATCCTTCAACGCGGCGCTGCCGAAACTGGAGCACACCGGCCACGCCGGCCAACTGCGCGACGTCATCGCCGCGATCAGGGAGGGCCGGGACCCGCTGATCACCGGCGAGGACGGCCGACGGGCCCTGGAACTGGTCACGGCGATCTACGCGGCGGCCATCGAGCGCCGCACCATCGACCTGCCGATCCCGGCCGATGACCCCTACTACCGCGCCGGCACCCTGGAGGCCAGGGCACCGCACTTCTTCGAGAAGACCGCCTCGGTCGCCTCCCAGGACGGCGGCATCACCGTCGGCGGGACGGACCCGGCCGGTGCCGCGGCCGCGTCCTGAGCCCGCCCGCGACCTGAGCCTGCCCGCGCCCCTCCCCGTCCGACTCCCCGTCCCGGATCACCCGGGCCACCCCGACCGTTCGTCGAAAGGACCCCTCCCATGGCCGCCTCCGAAGGAGCCGACTACGCCCCCGCCGAGATGCCCAGCCCGGTCGTCGTGCCCGGCGAGTTCGTCTTCGCCGCGATGCACCTCGACCACGGCCACATCGGCGGAATGACCCAGGGCCTGCTCGGGGCCGGGGGCACCCTGAAGTGGGTCTACGATCCCCAGCCCGAGCGCGCCCAGGCGTTCCAGGAGAAGTTCCCGCAGGTGAGGATCGCCGAGAGCGAGGAAGAGGTCCTCGCCGACGAGGAGGTCCACCTGGTCGCGGCCGCCGCGGTCACCTCCGACCGCGCGGCCCTGGGCATCCGCGTGATGGAGGCGGGGAAGGACTACTTCACCGACAAGGCCCCGCTGACCACGCTCGACCAGCTCACGAAGGCCCGCGAGGCCACCCAGCGCACCGGGAAGAAGTACGCGGTCTACTACTCCGAGCGGATCCACGTCGAGGCCGCCGTGCTCGCCGGCCAGTACATCGAGCGCGGCGCCATCGGCGACGTCATCCAGGTGATGGGCATGGGCCCGCACCGTCTCGGTGACCCCGCCTCCCGGCCCGACTGGTTCTTCGAGCGCGCCCGCTACGGCGGCATCCTCACCGACATCGGCAGCCACAACTTCGAGCAGATGCTCACCTTCACCGGCTCCGACGACGCCGAGATCCTCTCCAGCTCGATCGGCAACTTCGGTCACCCCGACCACCCCGAGCTCGACGACTTCGGCGACGCCCACATCGCCCTGTCCAGCGGCGCCTCCGGGTACGTGCGCGTGGACTGGTTCACGCCCGACGGGCTGCGCACCTGGGGCGACGGCCGGACGTTCATCCTGGGCACCGAGGGCTACATCGAGCTGCGCAAGTACCTCGACGTCACCACCGACAACGGTGGCGGCCAGGTCATCCTCGTCGACGGCAAGGGCGAGCACCGCATCGAGGCGAACGGCCAGGTGGGCTTCCCCTACTTCGGCGAGCTCATCCTCGACGTGCTCAACCGTACGGACAACGCCATGACCCAGGACCACGCCTTCAAGGCGGTCGAACTCGCCGTGAAGGCCCAGAACCAGGCGCGAGTGCTGGCCTCGGCACCCACCGCCTGACCCTGCCCTGCTCCCCGAGAGCCCGGTGACCTCGTGGTCGCCGGGCTCTCGTCTGTCCCCGGGCGGGGCGGGCGGGGCCTGCGAGCGGAGGGGACGATGGCACGAACCTGTAGCTGTGTGGCATCTGCCCTGCTCTGAGAGGGGTCTCGGTCCGCTCAGCTACACCTTCGTGCCACACTCCACGCTGCACACCGGCCGGGCGCTGTATGCCGCGCGGGGCGCTGCACACCGGCTGGACGCTGCACCCCGGCCGGGCGCTGCATGCCCCGGAAGACGCCCCTCACACACTCCCCCTCCACGCGCTCGCGCGAGGCCACGATGAGGAGCCGACCAGCGCCCTCCAACTCCATGTGTGCTGGTCCGGGCAGTTCTTGTCGCGAGGAGAGTTTCGAACGGGCATCGGACCATGACCTGGGCTTGACCGCTCTGGATCGCGCGGGCTACCTTGACACTGCACTCGCACTTTCCGAAAGCTTTCGGCACTGTTGCCGGACCTGCGAACTGGAGTACAGCAATGAAGCCTGTCACCCGCCGCGCGACTCTCGCCGGCCTCGGGATCTCCGTCCCTGCTCTCGTCACCCTCAGCGCCTGCGGCGGCGGCGCCCAGCCGTCGGGAGGGGCCGGTTCCCCGTCGAGCCTGTCCGTCTGGGCCCTCACAGGCGCCAAGCAGGACACCTACCAGGCCTCCTTCGACGCCTGGAACGAAGCGAACCCCGACAACGAGTTCGCCGTGCAGTTCTTCGCCAACGATGCCTACAAGGAGAAGATCCGCACCGCGATCGGCTCCGGCAACGCCCCCACCCTGGTGTTCAACTGGGCCGGCGGCACCCTGGCCGACTACGTCGACAACGAGTCCGTCGTCGACCTCACCGGCAAGGTGGATGACGTGCTGGGCCGCACCATCCCCTCGATCGCCGATGTCGGCAAGATCGAGGACAAGCAGTACGGAGTGCCCAACAACGACACCCAGCCGGTGATCCTGTACTACAACACCGAACTGTTCGAGCAGCACGGCGTCACCCCGCCCACCACGTGGGACGAGCTGATGTCCGCCATCGACACCTTCTCCGCCGCCGGCGTCACCCCGCTGTCCCTGGCCGGGCAGAGCGTGTGGCCGGAGCTGATGTACATCCAGTACCTCACCGACCGCATCGGCGGCGAGGGCGCCTTCCAGAAGGTGCTGGAAGGCGAACCGGAGGCCTGGTCCGAGCCGGCCATCACCTCCGCCCTGGAGTCCATCGTCGAGCTGGTCGACGCCGGCGCCTTCGGCTCCGGCTTCGGGTCGGTCACGGCCGATGCGGGTGCCGATGCCGCGCTCGTGCACACCGGGCAGGCCGCGATGCTGCTCCAGGGCAGCTGGGTGTACGGCACCTTCAAGCAGGATGCCCCCGAGTTCGTCGCCGACGGCAAGCTGGGCTTCCTCAACTTCCCCGAGGTCGAGGGCGGCGAGGGCGACCCGGCCAACGTGGTCGGCAACCCCGCCAACTACTGGTCCGTCTCGGCCGACGCCGACGAGGAGACCCAGGAGCTCGCGATCCAGTACCTCAACGAGTACAACCTCAACGACGACATGGTCGATGACTTCCTGTCCATCGGCGCCATCCCCGCCGTGGCCGGGCTGGAGGAGAAGCTCAAGGGTCTGGACGACGAGGACTTCCTGACCTTCGCCTACGACATGGTCCTGAACGCTCCCCACTTCCAGCTGTCCTGGGACCAGGCGCTGCCCCCGGCCCCCGCCCAGGAACTGCTGACCAACCTCTCCCAGATCTTCCTGGGGGAGATCGAGCCCGCGGACTTCGTCGCCAACATGAACGCGACCATCGACTCATGACCTCGGCGCAGTCCCCCACGCATCCGTCCGCCGCCGGCGCGGCCGGTGTGGACCCGTCCCGGGAGGACGCTGCAGGCTCCCGGGACGGATCCCGTGGCGGTGTCGACAGCCCCCGCGGAACCGGCGACCGGGCCCGCACGGGCTACCGGACCGGCCCCAGCAACTGGCTGCTGCTGCCGGCACTGAGCTTCTTCGGCATCTTCGCGCTGCTGCCGCTGGCGGGCGTGGTCGTGCTGTCCTTCTTCGCGTGGGACGGACTGGGCACGCCGCAGTTCGCCGGCCTCAGCGCCTGGTTCACCGTCTTCCAGGACCCGGTCACGCTGAACGCCATGAAGCTGACGTTCCTGCTGACGGCGCTGAGCTACGTGGTCCAGTTCCCGCTGAGCCTGCTGCTGGGCACGTTCATGGCCGGTCATCAGCGGTACCGAGAGGCCTTCTCCGTGCTGTACTTCCTGCCGCTGCTGTTCTCCGCCGCGGCCATCGGGATCACCTTCGGGGCGCTGCTGGACCCGAACTTCGGGCTCTCCCGCGCCTTCGGTCTCGACTGGCTCGGCCAGGACTGGCTGGGCTCGCCCAACCTGGCGTTCTACACGGTGATCATGGTGATCTCGTGGTCCTTCGTCCCGTTCCACTCCCTGCTCTACCAGGCGGGTGTGCGGCAGATCCCCGCCTCCATGTACGAGGCGGCGACGCTGGACGGGGCCGGCCGGGTGCGACAGTTCTTCAACGTCACCCTGCCGCAGCTGAAGTACACCATCGTAACCAGCTCCACCCTGATGCTGGTGGGGTCGCTGACCTACTTCGATCTGGTGTTCATCCTGACCCAGGGCGGCCCCGGCAATGCCACCCGGATCCTGCCGCTGGATATGTACCTGACCGGTTTCCGGTCCTATCAGATGGGCCCCGCCAGCGTGATCGCCGTGATCCTCGTGGTGGTGGGCCTGCTGCTGTCGCTCACCCTGAACCGGATCTCGGGAGCCGACCGCATGGAGAGCCAGATGGAGGGCGCCTGATGAGCATCTCGACCACGAGCGGTCACCGCTCCCCCAACGTCATCGGCGGCGTCCTCGCCTTCCTCTGGCTGCTGGTCATCCTGGTCCCGATCTACTACATCGTGGTCACCAGCGTGCGGCCGCAGTCGGACTACTACTCGTCCAACCCGCTGTCGCTGCCGCTGAACTTCACGTTCGAGCCGTATCGGTACGTGCTGGAGAACGACTTCCTGCGCTACTTCGCGAACTCGGTGTTCGTCACGGCGCTCACCGTGGTCGCCGTGGTGGTCTCCTCGCTGCTGGCCAGCTACGTGATCGTGCGCAGCCGCAGCCGGCTGGCCCGGTTCAGCCAGCGACTGTTCCTGCTGGGGATCGCCATCCCCCTGCAGGCCACGATCATCCCGATCTACTACCTGATCGTGGAGCTGGGCCTCTACGACACCCTGTGGGCGCTGATCCTGCCCTCGATCGCCTTCGCCATCCCGATCACCGTGCTGATCCTGACGAACTTCCTGCGGGACGTCCCCAAGGAGCTGTACGAGTCCATGACGGTCGACGGGGCGAGCGACTGGCAGATGTTCCGCTCGCTGGTGATCCCGCTGGCGAGGCCGGCGATCGTCACCGTCGGCATCTACGACGCGCTGCAGGTGTGGAACGGGTTCCTCTTCCCCCTGGTGCTCACCCAGAGCTCGGAGCAGCGCGTGCTGCCCCTGTCGCTGTGGGCCTACCAGGGCGAGTTCACCCAGAACATCCCGGCCGTGCTGGCCGCCGTGATCCTCTCCGCGCTGCCGATCCTGGCGCTGTACATCGTCGGCCGCCGGCAGCTGATCAGCGGTCTGACCGCGGGCTTCAGCAAGTAGCAGGCCTATCCGGCGCCAGCCGTCGGAGACGACGAGCCGGCCGCTGCATCCGATCGTGGATGCGGCGGCCGGCTCGTCATGGGTGCCGCGGAACGCGCGGGCTTCCCCATCGCTGCCCCGGCCCCCGCCACGGCCGACGGTCGTGGCGGGGACCGGGATGGCCGGCCTGGGCTCGACCGGCCGGGGACTCAGCCGTCGATGGCGGCGATGTCGAGCCCCAGATCTTCTCCGTCGCGGACGTACAGCGGCAGCGTCATGACGCCGTGCCTCTGGCGCAGCCAGCGCCCTCCGGTCTCGACGGTGCCGTCGAACACGGAGGTCCAGCGACCCTCGGGGAGGTAGAACTCCACCTCGCCCTGCGGGTCGAACACCGGCGCCACCAGCAGGGAATCGCCCAGCATGTACTGAGTGTCGATGGCGTGGCAGGTGCGGTCCTCGGGGAACTCGAGCACCATCGGGCGCAGCAGCGGGGTGCCGTGCTCGTGCGCCTGCCGCGCCATGTCCTGGAGGTACGGCACCAGCTGCTGCTTGAGCAGGGTGAAACGGCGCGCCACGGCCACGGCCTCGTCGTCGAACGCCCACGGCACCCGGTACGAGCTGGAGCCGTGCAGGCGCGAGTGGGATGAGAGCAGGCCGAAGGCCAGCCAGCGCTTGAACACCAGCGGGTCCGGGTTGCCCTCGAAGCCTCCGATGTCGTGGCTCCAGTACCCGAAGCCGGAGAGCGCCAGCGACAGCCCGCCGCGCAGGGTCTCGCCCATCGAGGGCAGCGAGGAGTCGTTGTCCCCACCCCAGTGGACCGGGTACTGCTGGCCGCCGGCCGTCGCGGAGCGGGCGAACAGCACGGCGTCACCCTCCCCGCGCCGCTGAACGAGCAGGTCGAACACGGTGCGGTTGAACAGGTGCGTGTAGTAGTTGTGCATCTTCTCCGGCTCGGCCCCGTCGTGCCAGGAGATGTCCCGCACCGGGATGCGTTCGCCGAAGTCGGTCTTGAAGCAGTCCACGCCCATGTCCAGCAGGGTCTCGAGCTTGCCGCGGTACCAGCGCACGGCCTCGGGGTTGGTGAAGTCCACCAGCGCCATCCCCGCCTGCCACAGGTCGGTCTGCCACACGTCGCCGGAGGTGGTGCCAACGAGGTAGCCGTGCTCCATGCCCTCGTCGAACAGATAGGACTTCTGGGCGATGTAGGGATTGATCCACACGCAGACCTTCAGCCCGCGCTCGTGCAGGCGCCGGATCATGCCCTCGGGGTCCGGGAACGTGGCCGGATCCCAGATGAAGTCGCTCCAGGTGAAGCCGCGCATCCAGAAGCAGTCGAAGTGGAAGACGGACAGCGGGATCCCGCGCTGCTCCATGCCGTCGATGAAGGACATGACGGTGGCTTCGTCGTAGTCGGTGGTGAACGACGTCGACAGCCACAGTCCGTACGACCATTCCGGCACCAGGGGCGGCCGGCCCGTCAGGCCGGTGTAGCGGCGCAGCACGTCCTTCGGCGTGGGGCCGTCGATCAGCAGGTAGGTCAGGGACTGGCCCTCGACGGAGAACTGCACGCGGGTGGTCATCTCCGAGCCGACCTCGAAGGACACCCCGCCGGTGTCCTCGACGAACACGCCGTACCCGCGCGAGCTGAGGTACAGCGGCACGTTCTTGTACGCCTGCTCGGAGGTGGTCCCGCCGTCCTCGTTCCAGATGTCGACGCTCTGGCCGTTCTTCACGAAGGCGCCGAAGCGTTCACCGAGCCCGTAGATGCTCTCCCCCGGTCGGAGCGTGAGCTGCTCGTGCATGTACCGCTTCCCGTCGGGCGCGATGACGTGCGCGATCGACCGTTCCAGGGAGCTGGTCAGCTCGCGTCCGGCCGAGACGAAGTCCGCCTTCCACTCATCCCCCCGGGCGATCCGCAGCTCGAGGTCGCCGGCGGCGAGCGAGACGGCCCCGTCGGCGCCCTCGGTGATCACGCCGCGGTACTGCGCATCCGCGGCGATCTCGAAGCGCGGCTCGGGAATGCGCACCCCGCGATGATTCTGGACGCGCACCCGGATCACGCCGTCGGCGACGGCCTGGTAGGTGACGGTCAGCTGCGGGTTGTTCAGGGTGTCCCCGCGGGTGTGCACGGGCCGGACCGGGGCGTAGGCGCGCACCTCTGACTGCTCGGCATCGACCTGGAGGTCGTGGACCTGCCGTCCGCGCTGGACGGTGAAGCCCTCGCGGTCGAGCCAGTATCCGTTGGTGAAGCGCATGGTCAGCGTTCCTTTCGCGGGGTCGGGGAAGAGTCCTGCGGCGTCACGTCCTGTGGCGTCACGTCCTGTGGCGTCACGTCCTGCGGCGTCACGTCCTGTGATGTCACTTCACGGCCCCGGCCGTGACACCACGGGTCAGGGTGCGCTGGAAGATCAGGAAGAAGATGAAGGTGGGCAGCAGCGAGAGCAGGGCTCCCGCGTTCAGCGTCGGCACGTCGAGCATGCGGTCGCCCTGCAGCGACGACAGCGCGATGGGCACCGTCTGGTTGTCGTTGCTGGTGAGCATGACCAGCGGGATGAAGAACTCGTTCCACGTCCAGATGAAGAAGAAGATCATCAGCACGGCCATGGTCGGGCGCACCACCGGGTACACGATCCGCCACAGGATCTGCCAGCGAGTGGCACCGTCCAGCTGCGCCGCCTCCAGCAGCGCAGGCGGGAAGGTGCCGAGCACGGAGGCGAGCAGGTAGGTCCCGAACGCCGACTGGACGACGGTGAAGATGATGACGATCGACCAGGGGTTGTCCGTCAGCCCGACCATGCGTGCCATGTCGAACAGCGGGTAGATCAGCACTTCCTGCGGCAGCATGTTGGCCATCAGGAAGAGGCCGACGAGCCACAGGCGCCCCGTGACCTTCCCGACGCCGAGCGCATAGGCGTTCAGCAGGGACAGCAGCACGGCGAAGACGGACACCAGGGCGGAGGTCCACAGCGAGTTCCACAGCTTGACCGGGAAGTTCACCCGCTCCCAGAACGCGGTGAGCCCGTCGAGGTAGAGGCCGCGGGGCAGGGACAGGGGCCCGCCGGCGGAGTAGTCCGCCGGGGACTTGAAGGCGTTCAGCAGCATCAGCAGGAACGGGCCCACCATGAACACGGCCATCGCGAGGGCGAGGGCCAGCACCACCCAGCGGGCCCATCCGCGGTGGTGGCGGTCCCGTCGACGACGCGGCGACGGAGTCGCCGGGCCGGTCGGGGCTCCGGCACCCTCGGGCGCAGCGACCCCGGGCGCGGGGGCGGAAGCAGTCATGTCTGCGGCCATGTCAGCGGCCCTCCTGGTCTTTGCGGGCACTGCGGTTCTGCAGCACCTGGATGCCACCGGCGATGACGACGATGATCAGGGTCAGCACGGTCGCGACCGCCGCCCCGTATCCGACCCGCGAGGTGTCGAAGAAGTTCAGGTACGAGTAGTACGAGGGCACGAGAGTGGAGCTCTCCGGGCCGCCGCGCGTGAGCACGTAGATCGGCGCGAAGACCTTCAGCGCTGCGATCGTGCAGGTCAGCACGATCACGAAGGTCTCCGGGGAGATCTGTGGGACGGTGATGGCGCGGAACCTGGCGAACCAGCCCGCTCCGTCGAGCTCGGCCGCCTCGTACAGCTCGGGCTCGACGCGCTGCAGGGCGGACATGAAGATCACGGTGGGGTACCCGATCTGGATCCAGATCAGCACCAGCATCACCGAGGGCAGCGCGAGCGAGGGGTCGCCGAGCCAGTTGGGTGGGTCGGCGATGCCCAGCCCTTCGAGCATCGTGTTCACGGCGCCCGTCTGGCTGTTGAGGATCCAGTTCCACACGATGCCGGCGACCGAGATCGGCAGGATCTGGGGCATGTAGTACGTGGCGCGCAGGAACGCGGCGGTCTGGCTGTTCCAGTGCTTGGCGACGTAGTCGAACAGCATGGCGGCCAGCAGCAGCCCGATGAGGGTCGGCACCACGACCATGGCCGCGATCATCGAGATCGAGTTGCGGAAGGAGAGCCAGAAGGCCTCGTCGGCCAGCAGCGCGGTGTAGTTCTCCAGCCCGTTCCAGCGCTTGGGCGCGAGCCCGCCCTTCCAGCTGTGCAGGCTGTACCAGATGTTCAGCACGAAGGGGACGAGGATGACGACGAGGAAGGAGATCAGGCCGGGCAGCATGTAGGGCCAGTACCCGGCCCGGCTGTTCCTGCTCCGCCTGCGCCGCGGGGCCGGCGTCACCGCGGTCGGCGCGGCATCGGTCGTGGTCATGTGCTCTCCTCAGAGGGGTGGGGCGGACCGCTCGCGGCGGCCCGCCCCGGGGTGGTCCAGCTGGTGCTCTTACTCGCCGGTGAGGTCGGCGCGCCCGGTGGAGTAGCTCTCGCCGAGCTCTGCCATGGCGTCCGCAGGGGACTTCGAGCCGTTGATCAACGACTGCATCGCACTGACGACCTGGTCGTAGAAGCCGGCCACCGGCCAGTCCGGGTAGAAGGCGAGACCGTCGGCGTCGATGACCTCGGTGAAGTTCTCGGTCATCTCCTTGGTCTTCTCGTCCTCGATCGTGGAGGTGTCGCCGGCGACGGGCAGGCCGCCCTTCTGGCCGAGCAGGTCCTGGACCTCCTGGGTCATGGTGATCTCCATGAACTCGTAGGCCAGGTCCTTGTTGGCGGCATTGGTGGGCACGACCCAGAGGTTGCCGGAGGAGCCGATGGTCAGGTCCGTGCCGGGGAAGAGGAACTGCCCCCAGTCGTCGGACATCTCTGCCACCAGGCGCCCGAACCACCAGGAGCCGGAGAACATGATCGGGTAGGTGCCCGAGATGAAGGCGGTGCCCATGTCCTCGGCGGTCAGCCCGGCGGAGTCCGCGGCGATGTAGCCCTTCTCGACCCAGTCGGCGAAACGCTGGGCGCCGGCCATGATCGGATCCCCGGCGAAATCGACCTCGCCGTCGAACAGCTGATAGGCGTCCACGAAGCTGCGGTCACCGTGGGCGAGCACCAGCTGGTACCACAGCTGCCCGGCCGGGTACTCGGCGCCCGCTTCGGCGAGGGGGACGGTGCCCTGGTCGACGAAGGTCTGCAGGACCTCCTCGAACTCCTCGAGCGTGGTGGGGACGGAGACGCCGGCTTCGTCGAACATCCGCTTGTTGTAGAAGACGTAGACGTACTCGCCGTAGTTGGGCAGGCCGAACCAGTCGCCCGAGCCCATCAGCCCGGACTCGTCGTACCGCGAGGTGGCCTGCAGGCTCTCGGAGAGCTTGTCCCCCCAGCCGTTCTCGTCGGCGACCTCGGTCAGCGGCTCGAGCAGCCCCTGCGAGGCGAGCTGGCCGGCGGTGGAGTTGCCCTTGTTGTACTCCATCAGGTCCGGGACGTCGTTGCCGGTCAGCACGATCTTGGCGTTCTTCTGGAGCTGCTCGAAGGTCTGCTTCTCGACGGTGACGGTGACCTCGGGGTGCTTCTCCTCGAAGATCTCCTGCGCCCGGGCCCAGGCCTGGCCCATGGCGGAGTCCTCGTTCTCGTAATGCCAGATGACCAGGGACGTGCCGTCACCGGACCCGCCGCCGGAGCCGCACGCACTGAGCGTGGGGACGGCGGCGGCCCCGAGCGTCGTGGCCGCGGCGAGGGTGGTGAAATCTCTGCGCTTCATGGTTCCTACTTCCTTGTGAGGGACGGGCTGTCAGCTGCTGTCCGACGGACGCCGCGGATCGTGGGACCCGGTGCCGGGGATCGGAATGCTGGTGGGATCGCGGCGATCGCTGACGGAGTCGCCGTGGTATCGGGTGCAGGTCACGAGGACCTGGCTGGGGGCGGATTCCGGGTCGTCCAGCCGCGCGAGCAGACCGTCGACGGCCCGGCGGCCCATCTCCTCGCCGGGACCCTGCCAGCCGGCGAGCGTCGGCGTGGTCATCGATCCGGTGCGGCGGCTGGAGACGACGGTGACCACGGAGAGGTCGCGGGGCAGCTCGACGCCCATGAGCGCGAGCTCGTTGACGAGCCCGACCACGGCGAGGTCGTTCAGGGCGATCACGGCATCGGGGCGGTCCTCCCCGCTGAACAGGTCTCTCGCCAGGGCGCGACCGGCCTGGGGGGAAGCCTCGACCGTGTATTCCCGGTGGCGGATGCCGCGCTCGCCGGCGATCCGGGCGAAGGATTCGTGGGAGCGCACCGCGGGGGCGTACCCGTCGGCCTCGAGGGCGCTCGAGCGGCCCAGCAGCGCCACGTCGCGGTGGCCGAGCTCGATCAGCTCGTCCAGGGCCTCGCGGACCGTGGCCTCGAAGTCGATGTCGACGTAGGGCAGGCGAGAGGTGTCGCCGGTACGGCCGATGGACAGGAAGGGCACGTCGGCTTCCGACAGGGCATCGATCCTGCGGTCCTCGATACCGACCTCGACCAGCAGGACGCCGTCGGCATGCCCCTGGCCGACGAGGTCGATGAGCTCCTCGGGAGCGCGGTCGACATCGATCGGCCACACCGAGAGCAGGTATCCCAGTTCGGACGCCCGATCGTAGGCACCGCGGACGATCTCGAAGACGGTCTCGCCGGCGGTGAAGTCGAGCTCGGGCAGGTGCAGGGCGAGGATCCGGGTGCGCCGGCTGGCCAGGCTGCGAGCGATCGCGTTGGGCCGGTAGCCGAGCTCGGTCATGGCCTGCTCGATGCGTTCCTTGGTCGCCGGGGACACGGGCCGGTCCCCCGAGAGCATGTAGGACACGGTGCTCAGGGCGACGCCGGCATGGCGTGCGACCTCGCTCATCGTGGCCATCCCGCGTCCTCCTCGTCGTGGGTCGCGCTGTGCGGCGACTGCTGTGTCAACGCATCGAAGCGCTTCGTCGAAGCGTTTCGTCGAAGCGCTTCGACCGCTTAGTCTGCAACTCTTACTTAAGGGCTGTCAAGATCGGCCTCGGCGCCTCCCCGTCGGCACGACCGACCCTTCGACCTCTTGATATGCTGATCGAAACATCCGTTCCGCGTTGTGGAACGCTTTGCGCCGGGCAGTCCCCCGGGTCGTGTTCCGGCGTCACGCAGACAGCGTGACCACGCACCAACCAGGAGGCTCCCGTGTCCACCTCCGGGGACGTCCCTCGTCTCGACAGGGCCCGCTCCGGCGGACTGCCCCGCCTCGGGGCCGCCGCCCCGTCGGACCCCTCCCGCGCCGGCATCATCCACCTGGGCCTCGGCGCCTTCCACCGCGCCCACGCGGCCGTGCACACTGCGCGAGCGCTCGCCGCCGAGGAGGGCGACTGGGGCATCATCGGCTTCGCCAACCGCTCCCGCTCCGTCGTCGACGCGATGAGCAGGCAGGACGGCCTCTACAGCGTCCTCGAGCTCTCCGAGAGCGGCACCCGGGCCGACGTCGTCGACGTCCACCGCGGCGTCGGGGTGATGGCCGAGGATCCGCTGGCCGTGATCCGGGAGGTCGCCGACGCCCATCGCCGGATCCTCACGCTGACCGTCTCCGAGGGCGGCTACTACGTCTCCCCGCGCACCGGTCACCTCGACGTCGACGCCGAGCCGCTGCGGGCGGACCTCGCCGACCCCTCCGCGCCTCGCACCGTGATCGGACTGCTCGCCCGCGGCCTCACCGTTCGCGCCCGCAGCGGCGAACCGTTCACCGTGCTGCCCTGCGACAACGTCTCCGCCGCCGGGCAGACCGCGCGCCGGATGGTCACCGAGTTCCTCGAGCACTCGGGGGCCGAGGACGACGTGCTGACCTACGTGCGCGACCAGGTCGCCTTCCCCGACGCCATGGTGGACCGCATCGTGCCCGCCACCACGCCCGAGACGTCCGACCAGGTCGCCGAGCTGCTGGGCGTCCGGGACGCCGCACCGGTGCGGGCCGAGCAGTTCTCCATGTGGGTGATCGAGGACGACTTCCCCGCCGGCCGGCCCGCCTGGGAGCGCGGCGGCGCCATCATGTCCGACGAGGTCGAGAAGTACGAGCAGGTCAAGCTACGCATCCTCAACGGCCCGCACTCGCTGATCGCCTACCTCGGCGCTCTGGACGATCGTGGCACGATTCCCGAGGCCTTCGAGCAGGACTGGATCGCCGAGGCCACCCTTGCCCTCATCGAGCGCGAGAACGTGCCCACGATCGACCTCCCCGCAGGTTTCGACGTCGACGAATACATCGCTGACCTGCAGCACCGCTGGCGCAACCACGACCTGGGCCACCGCACCCGCCAAGTGGGGTCCGACGGGTCGATGCGCCTGCCGCAGCGCGTCCCGGTCCCGGCCCTGTTCCACCTCGAGCGCGGCGACATGCCGGCCCTGCTGGCCCTGACGGTCGCGGCCTGGTTCGCGTGCGTGATCCCGCCGCGCGGCGTCGAGCCCGGTGAGCAGGCCCGGGCGATGAGCGATCCTGCCCAGCAGCGACTGCAGGAGGTCGCAGCCTCGGCCGCGACCCCGGCGGAGCACGCCCGGGTGCTGCTGGAGAGCGGATGCCTCTCCGCGCAGCTGGCCGAGCATGAGGAGTTCGTCGAGACCGTCGGCCACCTGCTGACCACCATCGTCCGGTCGGGCCCGCGCGCCGCGGCCGGCGAGGCCCTGTCCGCGTCCCTGACGTCCGCCCCCTCGAAGGAGAACCGCCCGTGAAGGCCCTGACCATCCATGCCGCAGGCGACATCCGCTGGCAGGACGTCCCCGACGTCGAGCCGGGCGAGGGCGAGGTGCGCCTGCGGGTCGCCTACGTCGGCATCTGCGGCTCCGACCTGCACTACTACTTCCACGGCGCCAACGGTGCGTTCGTCATCCGCGAGCCGCTGGTCCCGGGCCACGAGCTGTCGGCCGTCGTGGATCTGGACCCCACCGGTGAGTACGCGCCCGGCACTCCGGTGACCGTGCACCCGGCCCGGTACGGCACCAGCCAGCCGGGCCTGGAGGACCGCCCCCATCTGTGGCCGCACGGTGACTACCTCGGCAGCGCCAGCGTGTTCCCTCACCGCCAGGGCGCCGCCGCCGAGTACCTCGTCATCGATCGCGGGAACCTGCGCCCGCTGCCGGAGAACCTGCCGCTGCGTCGGGCGACCCTGGCGGAGCCCTTCGCCGTGTCCCTCCACGCCGTCACCATCGCCGGTGACGTCACCGGGAAGAAGTGCCTGGTCCTGGGAGCAGGGCCGATCGGTCTGCTGGCCGTCTCCGCCCTGCTGCACCGCGGGGCCGACTCGGTCGATGTGACCGACGTGCGCCCCGAGCCGCTCGAGCGCGCGGCGGCCCTCGGAGCCTCGAGGACGATTCAGGTGACCGACGAGGCCCCGGCCGACGACACCTACGACGTCGTGCTCGAATGCTCCTCGGCGCCGGCCTCGCTGTCCTCCGGCATGCGCGCCGTGCGACCGGCCGGGATCATCGTGCAGGTCGCGATCCTGCCGGACACCGAGATCCCGGTGAACCTCGCCCGCCTGGTCGCCAAGGAGGTGCAGCTGCGCGGGACCCAGCGCTTCGACACGGAGATCGACGAGGCCATCGAGCTGCTGGCCGCCGACGAACGGTTCGACGCGGTGATCACCCAGATGCTCCCGGGCTCCGAGGCCACCGAGGCGTTCGCGACCGCGAAGGACGCCTCCCGCTCGGCCAAGGTGCTGCTGGAGCTGTCACCACCGCAGCGATGAGGATCGAGGCCGCCGGGGCTCGAGCCGTGCGCACCGCAGCTGTGAGAATCGGGGTGCAGGTGCATCCCGTCGACCGCCACCCACGACAAGGGGACCTCTCATGACCACCAACGACCGCCCCACCCTTCCCGAGCGCACCGCGGCCGCGCGCCTGATCGTGGTGATCCGCGGCGAGCGTGCCGACCAGTACGCCCCGATCCTGGAGACCCTCGCCGGCGCCGGCATCCGTTCCGTCGAGCTGACCCTCTCCACCCCCGGCACCCTCGAGGAGCTGCCGGGCCTGGTGGAGCGCTTCGGCGAGCAGCTGGACATCGCCGTCGGCACCGTCACCGACCCGGGCGACCTGCGCACGGCCGCCAAGCACGGCGCCCGTTACATCGTCACCCCGATCACCCGCCCCGACCTGCTCGAGGCCGCCGCCGAAGCAGGCATCGCGATCATCCCCGGCGGCCTCACCCCGAGCGAGCTGCACCAGGGCTGGGCCGCGGGCGCGGCGGCGGTCAAGGTGTTCCCCGCCAGCGTCGTCGGCCCCGGCTACGTCAAGGACCTGCGCGGCCCGTTCCCCGGCATCCGAGTGATCCCCTCCGGCGGCGTGGACCTGGAGGCGGCCCGCCGCTGGCTGCAGGCCGGAGCCGACGCCGTCAGCGTCGGCGGCCCGCTGCTCGGCGACGCCCTCAAGGGGGGCAGCCTCGATGCCCTGGCCGATCGCGCCGTGCAGTTCGTCGGCGCGACCACCCGGGAGGCCGGGGCGTGAGCAGTCCCGCCGGCCCGCCCGCGCCCGCCGTCCCCCAGCAGCCGGTGCCCGCCGGCTCCGCACCCTGGGTCGTGACCCTCGGCGAGACCATGGCGCTGATGCGCAGCGCCGCCGTCGGTTCCCTCGCCCACCTGTCCTCGGTGGACATCGCGCTCGGCGGCGCCGAATCGAACCTCGCGATCGGCCTGCGCCGTCTCGGCGTCCCGTCGGCCTGGGTCAGCCGGGTGGGCGATGACCCGCTGGGCACGCGGGTGATCCGCGAGATCCGTGGCGAGGGCGTGGAGGTGCACTGCGGGATCGATCCCGAGCGGCCGACGGGGCTGATGGTCAAGTCGCGCCCCAGCGCCACCACCACGCGCGTGGACTACTACCGGGCCGGCTCCGCCGCCTCCGCGATCAGGCCGGACGATCTCCCCGTCGGCCTCATCGAGCACGCCCGTCTGCTGCACCTCAGCGGCATCACGCCGTTGCTCTCGGAGAGCGCGCATGCCACCAATGCGGCCGCCGTCCAGCGGGCCGTCGCCGCCGGCGTGCCCGTCAGCCTCGACGTGAACTACCGCTCCCGCCTGGGCTCCCGCGAGCGCCTCGCGGAGCTGCTCGGGGACATCCTCGAGCACGTCGACATCCTCTTCGGCGGGCCGGAGGAGCTCTCGATCCTGACGCCGGATGTCGCCGAGGATGATCACCGCGGGCTGCTGCGGGCGCTGTCCGCCGGGTCCCGCCGCGAGGTCGTCATCAAGCTCGGCGCCGACGGGGCCGCGGCTGTCGCCGGGGGCGACGCCACGGACATCGCTGAAGCACCTGGGCATGAGGTCGACGTGGTCGACACCGTCGGCGCCGGAGACGCGTTCGTCGCCGGCTACCTCAGCGCGCGCCTCGAGGGGCTCGATGTGCCCGCTCGCCTCACCCGGGCCAACGCCTGCGGAGCCCTCGCCTGCACGACCCCCGGCGACTGGGAAGGCTCCCCGCGCCTTCGCGACCTCGACGCGCTGCTCGCCGGGAGTGGCGCCGACCCGGTCAGCCGCTGATCCGCTGAGCCGGGCCGTGCTGCCTCCTGCGCGTGGCACACTTCCCGCCGTGGGCACGAGCGACGCGGTATCCGTACGGCCGACCTCAGCGGCCGACTTCGCGGAACTTCGGGCACTCTTCGACGATCCGTCCTTCCACGGCTGGGGCGGGCCGAGCCCCTTGCCGGATGCGGTGATCCGGGCGAAGTACCTCGGGGCGCGTCTGCCGGAGGTGGAGTGCTTCCTGGTCCTCCGCCACGGTGAAGCCGTCGGGCTCGCCCAGCTCCACGCCGCTGATGACAGGCGCAGCGGCGGGATGGACCTGATCCTCCTGGCCCGGGTGCGCGGCGCAGGCATCGGCCGCGCGGTCGTCTCGATCCTGGTGGAGCGAGCGCGCAGTGTGCACGGATGGTCGCGTCTGACAGTGGACCCCGAGGGGCCGTCCTGTCTCGTGCGTCTCCCACCCGGGCCGAGGACGTTGCACTGGTTAGCATTGCTCACTATCGTGAGTGCCTGTGACGACTCCTCCCCCGCCCTCCGCTGAGCTCTCGCAGCATCTTGCGCTGGTCTGCAGCCAGTTCTCGCGGCTCGCCGCCCGACGGTCCGAGGTCGGGGTCGGCACGGTGTCCTGGCGCGTGGTCGCCACGATCGACCGGCACGGACCGCTGCGCCTCAGCGAGATCGCCGACCGTGAGCGGGTCTCCCGTCCCACGGCGACCACGGTCATCAAGCGCCTCGAGGAGGAGGGCCTCGTCCAGCGCGAGGTCGATCCCGACGACTCCCGCTCCTCGCTCGTCTCCATCACCGATCGGGGCTCGGCCCAGCTCGCGCAGTGGAGAACGCAGCTCGCGGACGGGGTCGGGACGCTTCTCAAACCCCTCCCCGCCGAGGACCTCGACGCGCTCGATCGGGCCGCGGAGATCCTCGCCCGCATCGTCGACACGCACGACGGGTAACCCTCACGACGGCATGACCGTCGGCCCGTCGACCCGAGAGGTCGCACGGCTGCAGGCCGGCGTCCTCGTGCCCGCCCGGTGGCCCCGCCGGCGAACACGTGCCCTGCGCCGACGATCACATCCCGAACCGCCCGCCCTTTCCCCATCCCACCCCGCTCGAAGGACTCTTCCGCATGGCTTCCCAGGCTCCCGAGTCAGCGTCGCGACACGCCGCCACCTCACCGTCGGCCCCTCAGACCGCTCCCGCTGACGGCCCGCCGTCGGCCTCGCAGGCCGCGCCGGCCGGCAGCTCTGCCCCGACCCTGCGCGAGGCTTTCCGCCAGCCCAAGGCCGTGTGGGCGATCGCCTTCGCCGCGACCGTGTCCTTCATGGGAATCGGCCTGGTCGACCCGATCCTGCCCGCCATCAGCACCCAGCTCGAGGCCACGCCCTCGCAGGCGATGCTGCTGTTCACCAGCTACCTCTTCGTCACCGCGATCGCCATGTTCTTCACCAGCTGGTTCGCCTCGCGGGTGGGCGTCAAGCGCACCCTGCTGATCGGCCTGACCCTGGTGGTCATCTTCGCGGCGCTGGCCGCAGGGGCCGGATCCGTCGGCGAGATCATCGGGCTGCGGGCCGGCTGGGGCCTGGGCAATGCCCTGTTCATCGCGACCGCGCTGGCCGCGATCGTGGGTGCGACCGCCGGGCCCAGCGCCGGCGCGATCATCCTCTACGAGACTGCGCTCGGCATCGGCATGGCCGTCGGACCCCTGCTGGGCGGGCTGCTCGGCCATGTCTCCTGGCGCGTCCCCTTCGCGGGCACCGCCGTGCTCATGGCCGTCGGCTTCCTCGCGATCATGATGCTGCTGCAGAAGGAGGCCACGCCCGCGCACGTCTCCCCGCTGGCCTCGCTGCGCGCGCTGGCCCACCCGGCGCTGCGCACCCTCGCCCTGACCGCGATCTTCTACAACTTCGCCTTCTTCACGCTGCTCGCCTACTCACCCTTCCCCCTGGAGGATGCGGCCGCCGCCCACGGACTCGAGTTCGGCGCCCTCGGCATCGGCGGCGTGTTCTTCGGGTGGGGCGTGGCGCTGGCGATCACCTCGGTGTTCGTTGCCCCGATCCTGACTCGCAGGCTCGGGCTGATCCCCACCCTGCTGGGCACGCTCGGGCTGCTCACCGTGCTGATGCTGGTCCTCAGCGTCTCCCATGAGTCGATGGCCGGCCTGGTGGTGCTGATCATGATCGGTGGCCTCCTGCTGGGCATCATGAACACCGCCCTGACCGAGACCGTCATGGAGGCCACCGACCTTCCGCGTGGAGTGGCCAGCTCCGCCTACTCGGGTGTGCGCTTCCTCGGCGGGGCGATCGCCCCGGCCGTGGCCGGCCCGCTCGCGGCCGCGACCGCAGCGGGTGCTCCGTACCTCCTGGCGGCCATCAGCGTCGTGGCGAGCATGCTCATGCTGATCATCGGCCGGCGCCACCTGGACTCGGTCGGCCAGCACCACCTCACCGGTGTCGAGGAGGCCGAGGCGATCACGGCCGGCGACGAGGCCTGAACCCGCCGAAGGGCCGCCGAACGCCAGGGCACCTGGCGAACGCCACGCAGTGCACGGTCGGGGCGGCGTGCAGCCGAGAAGGACTCTCGCGTAGTTGAGCGTGTCCACTGCCTGGTCAGCACGCCGAGGGGCTACCTGCTTGTATACAATCCGGAGCATGGTGCGCGCTCGTCCACATCTCACCCTCATGCTCGCCCTGACCTTCTCGACCGGGGTGATCGATGCGGTCGGCTACCTCGGTTTCGATCGGGTCTTCAGCGGCAACATGACCGGCAACGTGGTCCTGCTCGGGATGGGACTCGCGGGCGCCAACGGGCTCCCGATCGTCCGGCCGGCACTGGCCCTGCTCGGCTTCCTGGCGGGGGCCGTCCTGGGCGGGCGTGTGCTCGGCCCCACCCCCAAGGGCACGTGGACCACGCGCACCACAGTGCTCCTGGTGCTGGTCACGGCCGGTCTGCTCGGTTCCGCGATCATCGCCGCGCTGCCCGGCACGCCGTCCCATGCGGTCCTCGGAGCCGCCACCACCACTCTGCTCGCGGTGGCGATGGGCATGCAGGCGGCCGCGGCCCGGCGCCTCGCCGTCGCCGACGTCACCACCGTCGTGGTCACCTCCACCATCGTGGGGCTGGCCGCCGATTCCCGTCTCGCCGGCGGCACGGGCGAGGCCTGGGGCCGACGGATCCTGGCCATCGTGCTCATCGTGCTCGGCGCCTTCGTCGGCGCACTGACGCTCTACATCTCGTTGTGGCTGGGTATCGCGGTGACCGTCGCCGTCACCCTCAGCGTCGCGATCCTCGGGCACCGGCTGCGCGAGAGCGAGTGAGAGAGCCCGCACGTCTCAGAAACGTTCCCGCGGGAACGCTTTCGAGCCGTAGACGTTCCCGCGGGAACGTCTACGAGATGCGCGCGTTCCCGCGGGAGCGTTCTCCGGGCGGGTGAATCGCCGCGCCGACCCGGGATCGCCGCGTCGCCCCGGGATCGCCGCGTCGACTCGGGTGGGCGGCGGCAGCTCACGCCCGGCGGACCCGACCGGCCACTCAGGCCTGCTCGGGCGTACGGGAGGCCAGGAAGGCGTTCCGGGAGCGTTCGAGGTGGCGGGACATGAGCTCGCTGGCCTCGCGGGCGTTGCCGCGGCCGATGTGCTCGAGGATCTCCCGGTGCTCGTTCCACGCGGCGTCTCCGCGGTGGCGCACGTGGGCCGGGGCCAAGGCATGCATCCACTGCGTGCGCCCGGTGAGCTGACGCAGCAGCGAGGTGAAGCTGGCCCGCCCCGACAGCGCCCCCAGCGCATTGTGGAAGCGCACGTTCAGAGCGGCCAGCTCCTCCGGACGATCTGCAGAGATGGCGTCGTCACCGGCTCGCAGGATCTCGTGCGCCGCCTCCCATGCCGCTGCCCATTCCGGGTCCCCCTGCGGCGAGGTCAGGCGGGCGGCGCGCTCGGCCGCGGTGCGGGTCGTGGAGGTCTCCAACACGGTCCTCATGTCGAACAGCACGCGCATGTCCTCATGCTCGGGCTCGGCCACGCGGGCCCCGGCGTTGGGGCGCAGCTGCACGTAGCCGTCGGTGGCGAGCTCACGCAGCGCCTCCCGGACGGGGACGCGGGAGATTCCGAACTGCTGGGCGAGGGCGACCTCGCGCAACCGTTCGCCGGGGGCGAGGGCGCCGGTGATGATCGCCTCGCGCAGGTCGCCAGCGATTCTCACCGCCGCCGGATCAGACATTCATGAACTCCCGACCCGGCGCTGCCTCGAGCAGGCCACGGGTGTAGTCGTGGGCAGGGTCGCTGATCACTGTACCGGTGGCTCCGGTCTCCACGATGCTGCCGCCGTGCATGACCACCACGTCGTCGGCGAGGTTCGCGACCACCGCCAGGTCGTGCGTGATGAACAGGCAGGAGATGCCCAGCTGCGTCTGCAGGTCGCCCAGCAGCTCCAGGGTCTGGTCCTGGACGAGGACGTCGAGCGCGGAGACCGCCTCGTCGCACACCAGCAGCTGCGGGGAGCTCGACAGGGCCCGGGCGATCGCGACTCGCTGACGCTGACCGCCGGAGAGCTCTCCGGGCAGGCGGGAGGCCACCTCGCGCGGCAGCGCCACCTGGTCCAGCAGCTCCGCGACGCGCCGAGCCCGCTCGGCCCGGGTGCCGATGCCGAAGACCGCGAGTGGCTCGGCGATGATGCGCTGCACCGTCCACGTCGGATCCAGCGAGGAGTAGGGGTCCTGGAAGACGGGCTGGGCGAAGCGACGCAGGTCGCGGCGCACCGATGAACGGCGCGTGTCCACCGGGCGGCCGTCCATGAGCACTGTGCCCGCGCTGGCCTTCTCCAGTCCGAGGACGATCTTGGCGAGCGTCGATTTGCCCGAGCCGGATTCGCCGATGACCGCTGTGGTGCGGCCGCGGCGGGCGGCGAAGGAGATGCCGTCCAGGGCGACGACCTCGCTGCGGCCGCCGCGCAGCCGGTAGACCTTGCGCAGGTCCTCGATGCGCAGCACCTGCTCACGACGGGCCTGCGCGGACGAGCGCGGGGGCGGCTCCTCCTGCCGCGGCGCGACTTCGAGGGTGGGCGAGGCCTCGACCAGCCGCTTGGTGTACTCCTCCCGGGCCGAACGCAGCACCGCGCTCGGCGATCCGCGCTCGATGACACGGCCCTCGTGCATGACCAGGATGGTGTCGGTGCGGTCGGCGGCCACCCCGAGGTCGTGGGTGACGAACAGTAGGGACATGCCGCGCTGGACGACGAGGCGCTCGAAATGGTCGAGGATCTGCTTCTGCACGCTGACGTCGAGGGCGCTGGTGGGCTCGTCGGCGATGATCACGTCGGGGTCCCCGGCGAGCGCGATCGCGATCAGCACCCGCTGACGCATGCCGCCGGAGAACTCGTGCGGGAACTGCTTGCGGCGCCGTTCGGCCTCGGGGATGCCGGCCTCGGTCATCAGCCGGACGACGTCCTGCGTGATGGCGGCGCGGTCGCGGTGGCCGTAGGCGCGCAGGGCGTCGGCGATGTGGTCGCCGATGCGCATCGTGGGGTTGAGGTTGGTCATCGGGTCCTGCGGGACAAGGGCGATCCCCTGCCCGCGCAGCCGGCGATAGGTGGCCTCGGGGGCGCCGGCGAGCTCCCGGCCGCGGTAGCGGATGGAGCCGGCGGTGATCCGGCCGGCGCCGGGCAGCAGCCCCAGGATCGCCGAGATCGTCGTGGACTTGCCCGATCCCGAGCCGCCCACGATCGCGGCGCGCTCTCCCGGCGCGAGGGTGAGACCGACGTCCTGGAGGACCGCGGTGTCGCCGTAGGCGACCGACAGGTCCCGGATCTCCAGGACGAGCTCGTCCTGCGGGGCCGAGACGCCGGGGTCGTGCTCTCTCGCATCGTTCATGCCGCTCACCGTCCTGCCGCGTAGCCCTGGGCGCCGCGGGGATTCGCGGCGGATCGGAGGATCCCGGTGGCCGGGTCCCGGCTCACGCAGGACAGCCGCCCCAGGGCCCAGTCGCCGGCCCGGACCACGCGATGACCGCGTGCTTCGAGGCCGGCGATGACGTCGGGTCCCAGCCGGTCCTCGACCACCGCCCCGCCCGGTGTCCACGTGCGCGGCCAGAACGAGCCCGGCATCGACGTGGTGTGCAGCGCGGGCGCGTCGATGGCCTGCTGCGGTTCGAGGCCGCCCACGAGCACCCGCAGCAGGAACAGCAGCTGCCACTGGTCCTGCTGGTCGCCACCGGGGGATCCGCAGGCGAGCACCGGGATGCCGTCGCGCAGCACGAGGGTCGGGGTCAGGGTGGTGCGCGGCCGCTTCCCCGGCCGCAGGGCGGAGGGCATCTCCTCGTCCAGCCACATCATCTGCAGCCGGGTGCCCAGGCAGAACCCGAGCCCGGGGACGGCCGGTGAGGACTGCAGCCAGCCGCCCGACGGGGTGGCGCTGATGATGTTGCCCCAGCGGTCGACGACGTCGATGTGGCAGGTGTCCCCGCGTGCCTCGCCGCTGGGCCGGACCGTCGGCTCCCCGGCGCCGTGGTCGACGTCGCCGCCGGTGGCCTGCGCGAATTGTTTCTCGGTGACCAGGGGCGGCAGCGGCAGGGGCCCGTCGCCGACGCGGCCGGGGCGGAACTCGTGGGAGGCCTGCTCGGTGATCAGGGCGCGCCGGGAGGCGATGTACTCCTCGCTCAGGAGGGTTTCCAGCGGCACCTGGCCATCGCCGTAGTGGGCGTCGCGGTCGGCCAGGGCCAGCTTCAGCGCCTCGAGGATGGTGTGGGCGCCGAGCTCGGTGGCCGGGTCGAGGTGGTCGTCGTCGAAGCCGTCGAGGAGGCGCAGGGCCTGCAGCAGCACCGGGCCCTGGCCCCAGGGGCCGGTCTTGGCGATCGTCCATCCGCGGAAGCTGGCGGTCGCGGCGGGCTCGAAGGTGGCCTCGGTGGTGGCGAGGTCGGCGGCCGTGATGACGCCGGCGTGGTCGGCGCCGTCGGAGTGGCGATGCGGGGTGCGCACGAACTCGGCGATCGCCTCGGCGACCGGTCCGGTGCGCCACCGCTCGCGGGCCGCCTGGATCCGGGCCGCGCGCCCATCGTCCTCGGTGCCGGTCTCGACAGCCTCGCCGGCTGCGATGAGGTCGCGCAGCACGGCCGCGTACTCAGGATTGTGCACGAGCTGCCCCGGGGCGGGCGGCGCACCGTCCGGCATCCACAGCGCCGCCGAGCTGGGCCAGTGCTCGGCGAACATCTGCGAGAGCGCCTCGATCTGGGCGCTGACCCGGGCGAGCACGGGGTGGCCGTCCTCGGCGAGCTCGATCGCGTAGGCCAGGACGTCGGCCAGCTCCCACGTGCCGTGCTCGGCCAGGAGCTTCAGCCAGGCGTCGACCGCCGTGGGGATCGCGGCCGCCAGGGCGCCCGTGCCGGGAACCCGTTCGAGCCCTTCGGCGCGGTAGTGCTCGATCGTTGCGCCCGCGGGGGCGGCGCCCTGGCCCATCATCACCACCGGCGTGGGGTCCTCCGCCGTGGCGAAGACCCCGGTCATGTCGCCTCCTGGGCCGTTGAGATGCGGCTCGACCACGTGCAGCGCGAAGGCCGCGGCGGTGGCGGCGTCGAAGGCGTTCCCGCCGCGCTCCAGGACGGCCTGAGAGCACGCGGTCGCGATCCAGTGGGTGGTCGCGCTCATCCCGAAGGTGCCCTCGAGAGTGGGGCGGGTGGTCGGACCTGGCGGCACCACGAACCCGGGCTGCGGGCGGCCGGGGCTGGTCGAGGTGGAGGGGCTGGTCGGGCTGGAGGGGCTGGTCGGGCTGGAGGGCGTCATCGGCGGCTTCCCTTCGTCACGGACGGATCGAAGGCATCCCGCAGGGCGTCTCCGAAGATGTTGAAGGCGAGGCAGATCAGGACGATCGCCAGGCCGGGAAAGATCGCCGCGGACGACGACCGGTAGATGTACTGCTGGGCGTCGGAGAGCATGATCCCGAGGCTGGGCGAGGGCGGCTGGATGCCCAGGCCGAGGAACGAGAGGGTCGCCTCCCCGATCACGGCCACCGGCATGATCACCGTGGCCTGGACGATGATGGCGCTGACCGCGCCCGGCAGGATGTGCAGTCCCAGGATGCGGGGCGCCGAGGCGTCCGTCGCGATCGCCGCCTTGACGAACTCCGTCTCGCGCAGTCGCAGGGTCTCGCCGCGCACCACCCGGACCATGGTGGGGATGTTCGCGATGCCCAGTGCGAGGGCGGCATTGGTCAGGCTCGCCCCGGCGATCGCCGTCAGCCCGACGGCGAGCACGAGGAACGGGAAGGCGAGGGCCACATCGGTCAGGCGGGAGACGACGAGGTCCGCCGGCCGCCAGTAGCCGGCGAGCAGTCCCAGCGGGGTGCCGATGCCCACGGCCAGCACGATCGTCAGGAGGCCGACGATCATCGAGGCCCGCACCCCGTGCAGCAGGCGGGAGAGGATGTCGCGGCCCAGGTCGTCGGTCCCCAGCGGGTAGCCGACGGTGCGGGGCACCTGGAACGGGTGGGCGAAGTTGGTCTCGGCGAAGCCGTGCGGAGCGAGCAGGGGCCCGAGGACGGCCGCGCCCACCACGAGCGCCACCAGCACGGAGCCGATGACGCCCTGGGGCGTGGAGACCAGTGCGCCCAGGACGCTCTGGCGCCGGGGCGTGCCCGCG
The DNA here is from genome assembly GCF_059391765.1 of Brachybacterium sp. SYSU DS0246. Lineage (NCBI taxonomy): Bacteria > Bacillati > Actinomycetota > Actinomycetes > Micrococcales > Dermabacteraceae > Brachybacterium > Brachybacterium sp. SYSU DS0246. Next base: position 33,740 of record NZ_JBZXYT010000028.1, read on the forward strand.
ACCGGCGCGTCCGTCGGGCCCTTCGCGCCGGGGCCCGGCGTGGCCGTCCCGGCGGTGGGGCCCGAGCTCGAGCCGGTGCCCCGGGCGGGGGTCGAGGGGGTTCTCAGCGCGTCGGTCACGAGGTGGCACCGCCTGTCCGGATCTGTGGATTGATGACGGAGTAGAGGACGTCGACGAGAATGTTGATCAGGACGTAGCCGGCGGTGATGACCAGCACCACGGCCTGGATCACGGGATAGTCGCGGGCGAAGACGGCATCGAGCGTGAGCCGTCCCAGGCCCGGCAGCGCGAAGATGCGCTCGGTGACCACCGCCCCGGAGATGAGCGCTCCCAGCTGCAGGCCGACGATGGTGACCAGCACGATCAGTGAGTTGCGCAGTCCGTAGCGCAGCAGGATGCGCCCGCGCCCGATGCCGGTGGCGCGGGCGGTGCGCACGTAGTCGGTGCTCATGGTCTCGATCATCGAGGCTCGGGTCTGCCGGGTGATGACCGGGGCGAGGCTGGTCCCCAGGATCACCGAGGGCAGGAACAGGTGGTGGATGCCGCGTATCGGGTCCTCCAGCACATCGACGTATCCCGAGGCGGGGAACCAGCCCAGTCCGACGGCGAGCAGCAGGATCGCCAGCAGCCCCAGCCAGAAGTTGGGCACGGACAGCCCGATGAGGGCGAAGAGATTGGCGCCCACCTCTTCGGGACGCCCACGGCGTCGCTCGGCGAGCATGCCGAGCGTGATCCCGACGATCACGGCCACCAGGATGGCGAACCCGGAGAGCCACATGGTCACCGGCAGCGTGGTCGCGATCATCTGGGTGACGGGCTGGCCGGTGCGGGTGGAGGCGCCCAGGTCGCCGGTGACGATGCTCTGCAGGAACGCCAGGAACTGCACCGGCAGCGGTTCGTCCAGGCCCAGTTCGGTGCGCACCGCGGCGACCTGCTCCGGGGTGGCCTCCTCCCCTGCCATCGCCAGGGCCGGGTCGCCGGGCAGGGCACGCACGCCCAGGAAGATGACGAGGGCGGCGATCAGCAGCGTGGTCAGCGCCTCCGCCATTCGCACGAGCAGGAAACGGATCATGAGCGATCACCATCCAGGAAGGCGGCGTGGGAGAGGTGGACGACCCCGTCTGCGTACACGGCCACGCCGGCGACGTCATCGCGGTGAGCGGTCAGGCTGCGCACGCGATAGAGGTAGATGAAGGCATTGACCTCCTGCATGCGGGCGACCGCCTCGCCGTAGACCTCGGCGCGCTCGCCGATGTCTGTGACCTGGGTGGCGTCCTCCAGCAGCTGGTCGACCTCGGGGTCGGAGACTCCCGGGTAGTTGTTGCCGCCGCCGGTGGTCCAGAAGGAGTAGGCGTTGCCGTGGGGATCGACACGGCCGGACCATCCCAGCAGCACGACCTCGAAATCCCCGCGGCTCTGTGCGTCCAGCACCGCCGTGTACTCCATCGGCGCGACCTGGATGGCGAACCCGGCCTCCTTCGCCTGGGCCTGCAGGGCCTGGGCGTAGCGCAATCCGTCCTGGGTGTTCGAGACCGTCACCCGGACCGGGTACGGGATCTCCACTCCGGCCTCCTCGAGGAGCGCCTTCGCGGCGTCCGGGTCGTAGGCCGGCAGGTGGCGGCTCTCGGGCGAGGCATACGGTGAGGAGGGCGAGATCGGGGAGCCCGCCGCCGTGTACCAGCCGTTGAAGACGGTGTTGACCAGGGCGTTCCGGTCCACGGCGTGGGACAGGGCCTGTCGCACGCGCTCGTCGGTGGCCAAAGGGGTGCTCGGGGGCTCGTGCCCCTCGGGGGCGTGGCCGACGTTGACGGTCAGCCCCTGGTAGCCCAGTGACTCCACCTGCAGGGTGCCCACGCCGTCCACGGCCTGGAGCGCTTCGAAGTCCTGCGGGGAGATGCTGTCGGCGACGTGAACATCACCGGACTGGATGTTGGCGGCGCGGATGTTCGCATCGGTCATGATCCGGTAGGTGATGCGGTCGAGATGGACGTTGTCCGCGTCGTAGTACAAAGGATCCGCCTCAACCTCGATGGCAGTCTGCGGCACGCGACGGACGAACTTGAACGCGCCGACGCCGACGGGGTGGTTCCCGAAGTCCTCCCCGAGCTCGTCGAGCGCCTGCGGCGACATGATCATGCCGGCGCGATCGGCGAGGGCCGCGGTGAACGGGGCGAAGGGGCTCTCGAACCTCACGCGCACGCGCAGCGGCTCTATGGCCTCCACGGCGGTGATCGGTCCCAGTTCGGAGGCACGGGTCGAGCCCTCGAGGGTGAGGTGGCGTTCGAGAGTGAGGCGTACGGCCTCCGCGTCGAACTCGGCGCCGTCGGCGAACAGGACGCCGTCCTTGAGGGGGATCTCGACGGTGAGGCCGTCCTCGGAGATCGTGGGCAGCTCGGTGGCGAGCATGGGCACGATCTCGCCGTCGGCCGAGATGTCGTAGAGCTTCTCGCACATCGTCTGCATGACGAAGCGCGTATACAAAGAGCTCGAGGTGGTGGGGTCCAGCCGGTCCGGCTCGGAGGACAGCGCCATGACCAGGTGCCCGCCCTCGCGGAGCGGCCTGCCGTCAGCGCTGACCTGCTTGCGCTCGGGGCGTTCGGGCGGGTCTCCCAGTGGCTGGAGCGGCACGCACCCCGTCACCAGCGCAGCAGCGCCTGCTGCTCCGAGACCCAGTGCTGAGCGTCGTCTCACGTGGCCACCTCCGTCCTGCTGCGGGATGACGAAGAGTTCGGGGGGTCAGGACCTCTCCGACGACACGTCGATCCGAACTCCTCGGATCCGAACTCCTCGCGTCGTCACGCCACTTTTGTATACATTCCGGCGCCAGACGAGAGAGGGGCGCATGGTGGACACAAGATCACGGACCGATAACGGCGACGCCGTGCGATCGGACTCCGAGCAGCGGGAGCCGGCGCGAGCGAGCCCCTCAGAGCCCGAGGACGGCCGTGGCGATCGTGAAGTAGATGATCAGGCCGGTGGCGTCGCAGAACGTGGAGATGAAGGGGTTGGAGAACACGGCGGGATCCGCCCCGACCCGCTTCGCCACCAGCGGCATCAGGCCGCCGACCATCGCCGCCATCATGCACACCGACAGCAGGGTCGCCCCCATCACGAGGCCGATGGGCCAGCCGTAGACCAGCCCCGCGATCACGAGCCCGAGGCTGCCGAGGACGGCGCCGAGGGTGGCCCCGACCCGCAGCTCGCGCCACACCACCCGCGGGAGATCGCGCACTCGCACCTCCCCTGTCGCCAGCGCCCGGGTCACGGTGGTCGCGGCCTGGTTGCCGGTATTGCCGCCGGTGCCTGTCAGCAGCGGGATGAACAGGGCGAGCACGACGACCCGGTGGAGCCGGTCCTCGAAGATCTCGAGCACCTGGACGGTGAGGATCGCCGAGACCGCCAGGATCAGCAGCCACACGATGCGGCTGCGCACGATCCGCAGGATCGGTGTGGAGAGATAGGCCCGGGGCAGCGGCTCGGACCCACCGGTGCGCGCGGAGTCCTCGGCATTCTCCTGCTCGATGATGTCGACGGCATCATCGATGGTCACGATCCCCACCAGCCGGCCCTCGCGGTCGAGGACGGGCATCGCCAGCAGCTTCGCGTCGAGGAATCGCCGCGCCGCCTCCTCGCGGCCGTCGGTGGCCAGGGCGTGGACGGCCTCGTGGGCGAGGTCGCCCACGAGCTCGTCCTCGTCCGAGACCAGCAACCGGCGCAGGCCCACGACGCCGAGCAGGCGTCGCGTGCCGTCCACGACCGGCAGCATGTAGATTGTCTCGGGCTCGTCCGCGTGGGAGCGCACGTGCTCCAGCGCCTCGCGCACGGTCGCCGATGGCCGCAGGGTGAGCATCTCCGGCGACATGTACCGGCCGATGGAGTCCCGCGGATACCCCAGCACCACCGTGGTCATGGCGCGCTGACCGGCGTCCAGACCCCGCATCAGGCGCTCGGCGACCGAGGCCGGCAGCTCGTCGAACAGGGAGGCCCTGTCATCGGGGTCCAGGTCGTCGATGATCTCGGCGACCTGGGGAGTGCGCAGCCCGGAGATCAGCCCCGCCTGGTGGTCCGCGGGCAGCGCCTCGAAGACGGCCAGTGCGGTGCCCTTGTCGAGCACGCGGAACAGCAGCGCGGCCTCCGTGGCGGGCCGGGACTCGACAAGATAGACGAGCTCCGCGGTGGGCAGGAGGCCGGCCTCGAGGGCCAGCTGTTCGAGCTGGCCCTCGCCCAGCGGCTCGGCGCGCAGCAGGGTGAGGACGGAGTCGACGGTCGTCTGGGTCTCGCTCACCGTGCCATTGTCGCCGAGGCCGCCGCTCACCAGTCGTGCACGGAACCGTCCCGCAGCCGATTGACGGGCAGATAGGCCGGCACGTACTCGTGGGCCGCCGCGGCCTGCTCGTCGAGCTCGACGCCGAGCCCCGGGGTCTCCCCCGGGTGCAGCATGCCGCCGTCGACGCTGTAGCTGGTACGGAACACCTCGAGCGCGGTGGCCGAGTGCGGCATGTACTCCTGGATGCCGAAGTTGTGGATCGCCAGGCCCAGGTGGAGGTTCGCGGCCATGCCCACGGGCGAGACGTCCGTCGGCCCGTGGAAGCCCGAGCGGATCCCGTAGATGCCGGCGAAGGTCATGATCTGGCGCAGACCGGTGATGCCGCCGGCGTGGGTGGTCGAGGAGCGCACGTAGTCGATGAGGCGCTCGGTGATCAGCGTCTGGTAGTCGTGGACCGAGTTGAACACCTCGCCGATCGCCAGCGGGGTCACGGAGTGCTGGCGCACCAGGCGCAGCGCGGCCTGGTCCTCGCCGGGCGTGCAGTCCTCGAGCCAGAACGGGTCGTAGGGCTCGATCGCCTTGGCGAGCTTGGCCGCCTCGATGGGCGACATGCGGTGGTGCCCGTCGTGCAGGAGCCGCAGCTCGCCGCCGAACTGCTCGCGCACCGCGGCGAAGACCGAGGGCAGGTGGCGCAGGTAGGCGGCGGTGTCCCAGGTCTCCTCCGTCGGCCGCAGCGCCGCGGGCTCGGAGCCATCGGTGGTGGGCCGGCCGGCGGGCTCGTACTCGTAGGCAGCCCCCGGGGCCGCGTCGTGAACGCCGTAGATCTGGCCCAGGCCCGGCACCCCGCTCTGGATGCGCACAGCCTGGAAGCCCTGGTCGACGTATCCGGCAACGGCGTCGTTCAGCCGTTCGATGGTGCTGCCGGAGGCGTGGACGTAGGCCATCAGCCCGGTGCGGGAGGCGCCGCCGAGCAGCTTGTACAGGGGCTCGCCGGCCTTCTTCGCGGCGATGTCCCACAGGGCCATGTCCACCGCGGCGACCGCGGCCATGGTGACGGGCCCGCGCCGCCAGTACGGGCTGCGGTAGAGGTACTGCCAGGTCTGCTCGATCGCGGACTCGTCGCGGCCGACGAGGGTGGGGGAGACGTGGTCGCGCAGGTAGGAGGCGACCGCGAGCTCGCGTCCGTTCAGGGTGCCGTCACCCCAGCCGATGATCCCGTCGCTGGTGGTGATCTTGAGGGTCACGAAGTTGCGACCGGGGCTGGTGACGATGACGTCGAGGCGCTGGATGCTCATGACTGCCCCTCCTGAGGCGCTGCTGCGGTCCACGCCCCGAGCGCACACGGCGTCGTCGGCGCGGGGGAACGGCATGTTCTGTATCGTGGAACAGGTATTCCGTAATGCATGTCAGCCTAGGGCGAGGAGTACCCCGCAGCAACGCGGTCCCAGACGGACAGGAGACGATCGACGCCATGACCACCACCCCGGACGGCGGCTCCTCCCCCGTGGGCAGCGTCGACAAGGCGCTCGCCCTGCTCGAGATCCTCGCCGACGCGGGGCCCGACGGGATGACGCTGCGCGACATCGCCGGGCGCAGCGGGTTGAACAAGGCCTCGGTGCACCGGTTGCTGCGCGCCCTGATCCACCGCGACTTCGCCGAGCAGGTGCCGCCGGACCAGCGATATCGCCTGGGCAGCGCACCCCTGGTCATGGCAGGGCGCTTCGAGGGCGGTGACCACCTGCCGGTCCTGTTCGCGCCCTCCCTCGCCTCGATCTCCCAGCGCACGCAGGAGCTCGTCCATCTCGGCCGGATGGACGGCGCACACGTCCTCTACCTCGACAAGGTCGAGCCCGAGCGCACCCTGCGGGTGTGGTCCCGCGTCGGCAAGCGGGCTCCCGCCGGGCGCACCGCCATGGGCCGGGCGATGCTCGCGGCCGACGGGATCCGCGGGTCCGCTCTGGACGCATACGCACAGGCCACCGCCGCCCGTGCGGCCGAGCCCGGAGCCGAGGTCACTCCTCGGCGTCTTGCCGGCGTCGTCGAGGAGGCCGCGCGCCGTGGCTGGGCGAGCGAGGTCGAGGAGAACGAGACGGGTATCGCGTGCGTAGGGGTCGCCATGGTCCGGCCCGGTGGGAAGTCGGCGGCGGTCAACGTCACCAGTCCGATCGAACGGATGGGAGAGCAGCGCCGCGCAGAGATCGGCGCGCTGCTGCGCGAGGAGCTCGCTCGCCTGGCTCCGGCCGGGTTCTCTCTCGCCGACACCGACCGATCGGGTGCCCCTGCCGGGGGCCGCACCGGCACCGGGGACGAGGGCTGATCCCGTAGTCTTCGCGGCGTCGCCGAGCGTGACATCAGCGAACGTCGTCTCCACCGCCACCGCGGGGAAAGAAGAAGAGCCGGATGACCGCCCTCTCCATGCTGGCCGGGATCGCCCTCGTCCTCGTCGGCCTCTTCGACATGTTCCACACGCTGCTGCACCCGCGCGGGAAGGGACGGCTGAGTCACGCCGTCATCGTGGCGTTCTGGAAAGGGTCCGCCGCGCTGGGTCACCGGTTCGGTTCCGCCGTGGGGCCCGGCGGCATGGTGGCCGTCATCATCCTGTGGGTGCTGCTGCAGGGCGTGGGATGGGCGCTGATCTACGCGCCCCACCTGCCTGAGGCATTCTCGTACTCCGGCGTCGATCCCGCCCAGCAGGGCCCCCTCACCGAACCGCTGTACGTCGCCTTCATGACTCTGTCGACCCTCGGCTACGGCGACGTCGTCCCCAACGCCGACTGGGTGCGCGTCATCGCGCCACTGGAAGCCCTCACGGGATTCGCCCTGCTGACGGCCGCGATGACCTGGTTCATGCAGGTCCATCCCGCCCTCGCGCGCCGACGGACCCTGGCCCTGCGCCTCGCCGCTCTGGCCGACGCCGAGTACGCCGCGGAGCTCTCACAGCTCGAGCCCAGCTCGGCGGCGCGGACCCTGGAGACCCTGACCGCCGATCTCGCCGGCGTCTGCGTGGATCTCTCCCAGCACTCGGAGAGCTACTTCTTCCAGGAAGAGGATCCGGAACAGTCCCTGGCCCGCCAGTTGCCCCACGCGCTCGAGCTGCGCGATGCCGGCCGGGAGGCGCCGTCGGCCGACGTGCGGGCCACAGCCCGGGCGCTGTCCGAGGTGATCTCCCACCTGGCACAGAAGATCGAGGGGTTCGTCAAGGTGGAGGGAGAGCCGGAGGAGGTCTTCCGCGCCTACGCCGACGACCACGCCCGCAGGCAGCGGGAGTGATGACGGCGAGAGGGTGCCCGGCCACGCAGCATGGAACGTCCTGATGACGAAGTGCCCAGCTCCGGGCCGCATACTATGCCGCGCCGGTACGGGCAGGCCCCCACCGGGTGGGGCGAAGGAGAGGTGCTCATGAGTTCTGTGCAGCGGCCGCGCGGGCGGCATCGCGCGATGTCACCGCGGCGGAAGGTGCGCCTGCGCCGCACTCTCCTGGTCACCGGTGCGCTCCTGGCGGTCGCCGTCCTGGCCGGCGTGATGATCCCGGCGATGCGCCTGCAGGGCAGCCTCGAGACGGCTCCGCTGCGGGCCGGGACCGACGAGGCCGATCCCCTCCCGACCGACGGGATGAACATCCTGGTCCTCGGATCAGACAGTCGCGATCTGACCAGTGGGAACTTCGAGCAGGGTGACGGCAGCAAGCGCTCCGACTCGCTGATGGTGGTCCACCTGGCCGAGGACGACGATCGGATCGACGTGGTCCAGATACCGCGTGACACCGTGCTCGAGCTGCCGGCCTGTGCTGACGCCGGGCGCGGCGAGGCGCCGAGCAGGCGCGGCATGATCAACTCTGCGCTGAACTACGGCCCGGCGTGCTCGGTGCGCGCCGCCGAGGAGCTCACCGGGGTCGGCATCGACCACTTCGTCGAGGTCGACTTCGATGGGTTCGCGGACATCATCGACGCCCTCGGCGGCATCCCGGTCCACCTCGAGGAGCCGTTGCAGGATCCCTTCGCCGATCTGGATCTCCCGCAGGGTGATCAGGTCCTGGACGGCTACCAGGCACTGGCCTGGGCTCGCACCCGGCACGCCGTGGGCGATGGCAGCGACATCGCGCGCTTGGATCACCAGAAGGAGGTCATCGACGCGATCGCGAACACGGTGCGTCACGACGGGGTGCTGAACCGTCCGGACCGGTTGTACTCCTTCCTGGACGCCGTGATCGCCTCCCTCACCGTCGACGACGATCTCGGGTCGGTCAGAGCGCTGGCCACCCTCGCCACACGCGTCTCGCACGTGGACCAGGACGACATCACCATCGTCACGATGCCGTGGGAGCCGGCTCCGGGAGACCCGAACCGTGTCGTCCCCTCGGCTGATGCCGAGGACGTCTTCACCTCACTGACCGAGGACGTTCCGCTGCCGGAGCAGGCGTGAGCAACGGGCATCAGCGCCCCACGACACGCATTCCGCTCACCGGATCCGGGGACGCGGCACTCGCGAGGAGAGCAGCGCCGCCACGATCCCCAGCACGATCGCGGCCACGCACGACATGGCGATCTGGTCCGACGGAATATGGAACCAGACGCCCGGTCGGCCCATGAGCGTCAATGCCCTCACGAGGATGTCCACGACGAGCTCGCCCCCGGCGAGCACGGCGCTGACCACCGCCCCGAGGGCAGCACCCACGGCGACGGCGCCGGATCGCCGGCCGAACACCACGAGAACGAGCACCACCACCGTCGTGGCGAGCGTCCATACGGCGACGTGGAAGGCGTCGTCGGCGACGCTGCTCAGGGTGGTTCGGATGGGCGCCGCCTCGAGCTGTTCCGGCGTATACATCCGGGAGAAGACGGGATAGAAGATCTGCTCCCCCGTCGTGCGGAAGTCGTACGGTGCGCCCAGTCCGAGCAGCAGGCCGGCCGACGGGGCCAGCACCCTACCGGCAGCCTCTCTTCCCTGCCACGACCGGACGACCACCACCACGGCACAGAGCGCCCCGGCAAGGATCACCGCGTGCAGTCCCGGGCGCAGCACGTCGAAGGGGGAGAGCCCCTGGCCGGAGGTTCCCCACAGTGAGGGGGCCCACCACAGTGACCTGTCCAGCACGATCGTGCCGAGTCCCAGGAGGACGCCGAACCCGGCGAAGACGGCGACTCGGCGTCGGCTGCTCGCCGGGATGACGAGGAGCAGGGCACCCAGCGGGAGCGCGATCAGCAGCAGGTGGGCGATGTCGTGCTGGATGCCGTACTCCAGCGAGCGCAGCGCGGACGGCAGACGGTTCACCGGTGCACCAGCCTCAGCGAGGAGTCCCCCTCGAGGTCCGCGCCCCTCACCCCTCCACCGTCGCGTCGGCCTCGCGCGAGTGACGCGCCTCGAGCACGCCGCCGGCGATGCTGCCGATGGCGAAGGCGATGACCAGGACGATCAGCAGGGTCGACAGTGAGGTGCCGGGCGCTCCGCCGACGATCATCGAGGCGAGGGTCAGCACGCCCGCCACGGCGGCGGCGCAGGCGGTGCCGATCTGGAGCGCCCGAACCCGCCCGCCGAGTGCCACCAGAGCAGATGCGAGGGCCACCACGGCCATGGCGTCGATGACGACTGCGGCGAGCGCGATGACCTCGGAGGAGGAGATCCCGAAGAAGGCGGGAAGGATCCGGCTGGGATCGCTGAGCCCGATCAGCACGCAGGCGGCGATGCCCAGGCCCGCCCCGAGCGCCGAGCCGTCGCGCCGCAGCACGACCAGCACCGCCGCAGCCAGCGCGCACAGCACTCCCAGGACGATCCCCACGCCGGTGAGAGATCCGATCAGTCCCCCGCTGCCCACGAAGCTCGCCGCCCCCGCGATGATCACTCCCACCAGCAGGCTGGCTCCCAGGCCGAGCCCGGCACCGCTCCACATCCGGCGCGGCGCCGCGACGACACCCGCGGCGAGGAGGAAGGCGATCGGCACGGCCAGGGCCACGGCCGTCAGGGCCGAGGCGAGGAGCTCGAGGGGATCGAGATCGAAGATCATGCTTCATGGTCTCCCGAGCCGGCGCTCGCGGGGGCCGGGTTCTCAGAACCGTGACCTCGCGCCGGCGCTGAGCGCCCGCGCTGAGCGCCGGCGTCCACGGCGCGCACCGGCACCGCCGATGAACACCGTCAGCCGCGTCGTGGCGCCACGGTTCCCCGCGGGAGCAGCCGCGGCACATCCTGCGTGAGGTGGACGGGTCGGGCCGGATCCGCCAGAAGCGAGGTCGCAGCCCGCCCGAGATCCACCCCCAGCTGATGCGGCTGGCGGTCGATCACCGCGAGCGGCGGGTCATGGGTCTGGCACGCCGCAGAATCGTCCCAGGCCACGATGGAGACGTCCTGCGGGACGGCGACGCCCATCGCGACCGCCCGGTCGCAGCCGGCGATGGCCATGGCGTCGTTGTCGTGGACGATCACCGTCGGCCGGAGGGATCCGGACAGCAGGGTCCGGACGCACTCGGCGCCGCTGGCCGCGCCGTAGTCACCGTCTGCCGCGAGCATCGCCATGCCGTGCTCGCGCACGAAGGCCTGGTAGGCCTCGCGCCTCCACGCGCTGTGCAGCAGGTTCGACGGCCCGCCCACGTGGGCGATCGCCTCGTGGCCGAGTTCGCGCAGGTCCTGGAGCAGCCGCCGCATGGTCCCGCCGTTGTCCATGGTCACGCTCGAGGAGATCCGGCGCTGGCGTTCGTCGCCGATCACGATGAACGGCAGGCCGAGCTCCCGGGCGGCCGACGGTCGCGGATCGTCCACGTGGAGGTCCTTGAGGATCACCACGTCGGCCAGGGGCCGCTCGGCCCATCGCCGCAGCGCCTCGATCTCCTCGTCGACGCTGCGGCACACGCGGCTGAGGACGGTGTGTCCGAGAGGGACCACCGTGTCCTCCAACCCCTGCAGCACCTGGGTGTAGAACTGCTCGGACCTCGCCGACCACACGGATTCGGGGATCGCGATGCCGATGGTGCCCATGCTCCCCCTTCGCGCGCCGGCGCTCAGACGGCGCGCGAACGCGCCCGCGCCACCAGGTCGTTGGCGGTCAGCAGCACGTCCTCGGCCAGGAACGCCTGCGGGTCGGCGGTCGAGTTCGTGCGCACGCACACGACGGCGCTCTCTCCCGGCAGCAGGGTGGCCAGCTGGCGGTCGACGTCGGCGGCCGGATCGACCTTGTCGGCCAGGACGCACAGGTCCCGGACTGTCCCGGTCGCCCTGACGGTGATCACCACGCCGTCCTCCGTCGTCGCCGCCGAGGCGGTGAACGCGCCGTCGGCCAGCGCGGAGTCACGGTCCTCCGCGAAGAAATGCACCGTGCGCACCGGGGCGGAGGGGGCCGCCCCCGCAGCCGTCGCCGACCCGTCGGGCTCCTCGCTCGAGCTGTCGAACTCCACGACGAGCACCTCGCGGGCGGCGTCCCCGGGGCTCGCCAGCTGCGCCGGAACGGGCAGGGTGGCCGCTGAACGGGCCTCGACCCGCACGTCGAGGCTGTCCTCGGCGAGCACGGTGCCCTCGTGGTCCTGGCGTCGCAGCCGGAGCCGCCCGGTGAGGGCCTGGTCGGTGTCGTTGCCGAGGCTGACGGCAGGCCCTTCCTCCCGGGGCTGGACGGTCAGCAGCACCGGCGCGTAAAGATCGCGCAGGGCGTACCACAGCAGCTTGCGGCGACCGTCGCCGTCGACCGCGGCCCAGGAGGTCACCGGCCAGCAGTCGTTCAGCTGCCACACGATGGTGCCGCCGCAGATCGGCCAATAGGATCGGTAGTGGCCGATGCCGCAGGTCAGCGCGCGGGCCTGGTTCAGCTGGGTGGCGAAGTGGAAGTCGTCGAACCCCTCGACCGGAGGCAGGTGCGGCGCCATGCCGCGGCGCAGCTTGTCCTGGCCGCCCACGGCCTTCTGGTGGGAGAGCATCGTCTCCGAGTCCGGGTCCAGGGGGCGTTCGGTGATGGCGCGGGCGATGGTCGCGTAGTTCGCCGGGCCCTGATAGCCGAACTCGGCGGAGAACCGCGGGATGGTGTCGCGGTAGCGCTCGTAGTCGTTGTCCTGCTCGGAGGCCCAGGCCACCCAGTTGTGCACGGTCCCGTGATCGGGGTTGCGGGGATCCTCGGGCAGCGGCCGCGAGTAGGGGCTGGTGGGGGTGTAGCTGCGGGTGGGGTCGAGCTCGGCGAGCAGGGCGGGGAACAGCTCGGTGTAGTAGCCGAGACCCCAGGCGGTGCCTTCGGGCAGGGTCTCCTTCCAGCCCCAGTGGTAGTAGCCCTCCACGTTCTCGTTGCTGCCGTTCCAGTGGATCAGCGAGGGATGCCAGGCCAGGCGGACGATGTTCTCTCGGGCCTCGGCCTCGAACTCGCTGCGCAGCGGCTCGGCCTCGGAGTAGGCGGCGCAGGCGGTGGCGAAGTCCTGCCACACCAGGATGCCCAGCTCGTCGCACAGGTCGTAGAGCACGTCGGATTCGTAGAGCCCGCCGCCCCAGATGCGCAGCATGTTCATCCCGGCCTCGACGGCGTCGTCCACGCGGGCGCGGTAGTCCGCCGCCCTCAGGCGGGTGGGGAAGCAGTCCTCGGGGATCCAGTTGGCGCCCTTGGCGAGGATCGGGCGGCCGTTGACCACGACGGTGAAGGAGGTGCCGATCTCGTCGGGCTCCTCGACCACCCCGGCGGTGCGGAAGGCGATGCGGTGCTCGCGGTTCTCGAGAACCGCTCCGTCGGCGTCACGCAGCTCGAGCTGGACCGTGTACAGGGGCTGGTCGCCGTAGCCGCGGGGCCACCACAGCTGCGGCTCAGCGACGCGGAGCGCGAGATCGACGTCGTCGGCCGAGTCGCGGATGATCGCCTGGTCGACTTCTGTTCCGGCCGGGTCCAGCAGCTGCGCGCGCAGCTCGAACTCGGAGTCATCGAGCAGGTCGGCGCGCTCGACCGCTGCGGCCAGGGAGACCGCTCCTGAGCTTCCCTCGACGGTGACGCGCGGGCGCACCTCGGCCAGGCGCGCGGTGGACCACTCCTCCAGCGCGATCGGGCCGGCGATGCCGCTGGTGACCAGCACCGGACCCCAGTCCCACCCGAAGTTGCAGGCCATCTTGCGGATCGCGTTGTAGGGCAGGTCGTTGCCCACCACGGGGAGCTCGCCGAGCACGGCGGTGTTCTCGCGGGCGGTGCGCAGCGGCGAGGCGAAGAGGATCTCCAGCTCGTTGGGGCCCGCACGCAGCGCGTCGGTGACGTCGAAGCGCCAGGAGCGGTGCTGGTTCTGCACGGCGGCGATGCGCCGGCCGTTGAGCATGATCGTGGCGGCGGTGTCGAGGCTGGCTGCGACCAGGTCCACCCGGTCCGCTGCGGTGCCGTTCCCGTCGGACCATTCGAACTCGGTGCGGTAGAGGACGTCGCACTCGCCCGTCCACTGCAGCTCCTGCTCGTGGCGGTCGACGTAGGGATCGGGGATGAGGCCGGCATTGTGGAGATCGGTGACGAAGCTGCCCGGCACGATCGCGGGGACATCGACCGCCTCGAACGGGGCGGGCCCGGCGGTGATGGTCATCGTCCAGCCGCCGCGCAGCTCGTGGCGGCGTGCGGCGAGGGCGGCGGCGGTATCGACATCGACGAGATCGTTCATTCAGGCGTCCTCCGACGGGGCGAGGTGGTCCGGCATGGGCACACCGCGGCGCTCCGCCTCGGCGAGGAACCGTGGATTGTTCCCGGGTTCCGGGGCGGCCACCAGCAGCTGCCGGGTGAAGGACGCCTGCGGGCGCAGGATGACGTCGTCGGCCGGCCCGCGTTCGACGACCTCTCCGCGGTACATCACCAGGATCTCATCCGAGAAGTGGCGGGCCGTCGCGAGGTCGTGGGTTATGTAGAGCATCGCGAGGTTCTCCTCGCGCTGCAGGCGCGCGAGCAGGTTCAGCACCCCCAGGCGGATCGAGACGTCCAGCATCGAGACGGGCTCGTCGGCGATCAGCACGCTGGGTTCGGGGGCGAGGGCACGGGCGATCGCCACCCGCTGGCGCTGCCCGCCGGAGAGCTCGTGCGGTTTGCGGTCGATGAAGTCGGCCGACGGAGAGAGGTTGACGCGGTCCAGCAGCTCGCACACGCGCTGGCGCACGTTCGCTCGGGTGGCCTTGCCGTGGAGCAGGAGGGGCCGCTCGATGTGGTGGCCGATGCTGTGGAACGGGTTCAGCGAGGCGAAGGGATCCTGGAAGACCATCTGCACCTCGTCGCGGTACTCGCGCAGGGCGCGACCCCGGCGGCCGATGGGCCGGCCGTTCAGCGTGATCGTCCCCGAGCTGGGGCGCTCCAGCTGCGCGATCAGCTTGGCGATGGTGGACTTGCCGGAACCGGACTGGCCGACGACGGCGACGGTACGGCCGGGAGCGAGTTCGAAGCTGACCTCCTGGACCGCGCGGAGGGCGGAGAAGCGCACGCCCTGACGGATCCGGTAGGTCTTGCTGAGCTGGTCGACGGCGAGAGTCGTCATCGTGTCTCCTCCGATCCGTCGGTGTGCGTGCCCGTTCCCGCCTCGGCAGGATCCGTCCCGGCGGGCTCCTGACCGGCGCGTTCCTGCCCGGGCCCGCCGAAGCCGGCACGGACGAAGTCCCCGGTGCTCCCCGTGAGGGACGGGAAGGAGCCCAGGAG